>JAAYQY010000122.1 GCA_012519125.1 Spirochaetales bacterium | reverse complement strand
CTTCTCTCACCACGATCGCCGTAGGAGGGGCGCTCGGCTCTGTCACCGTAGCTCCTTCTCTCTCCACGATCACCGTAGGAGGGGCGCTCGGCTCTATCGCCATAGCTCCTTCTCTCACCACGATCACCGTAGGAGGGGCGCTCGGCTCTATCGCCATAGCTCCTTCTCTCACCACGATCGCCGTAGGAGGGGCGCTCGGCTCTGTCACCGTAGCTCCTTCTCTCACCACGATCGCCGTAGGAGGGGCGCTCGGCTCTATCGCCATAGCTCCTTCGCTCACCACGATCACCTGAGGAAGGACGGCGATCATCACGACCACGGCCTCGGTCATCTCTATCTCTTCTTGGGCGTTCTTCGCTGGATGCCTCGTTTGCAGGAGCATCAGCAAGATCTGCAATATCATCATCCTCCCAGCGGAGGGTCAAAAGGTCATCTTCCACTTCGTTTGCTTCTGCTTGGGGAGCATCCTCATCAAGCTCTTCTTCGTCGATCTCCTCGAGGTCTTCTTCATCGTCCTCTTCGAAATCGTCTTCGTCCTGCTCGTCCAGATCCTCATCCTCTTCTTCTGCAAACTCTGTCTCGTCCTTGATGGACTCTTCTGCAATGACTGTGGGTTCTTCCTGTACGGTCGTCTCTTCTGCAACAACGGCTGCTTCTTCTACGATTTCACTTGCAACCACTTCCTCGGTTGCTACAACGTCTACGTCTTTCAGTTCTTCTTGTTTCTTGTCTACTTTTTTCATTCGTTCTTCCAATGATTCTTCATCCCGGTCTCTGCCGGCTTTTGTTTCAACGGTCCGCAGATCTGCTGCAGTTATCCGTACATCTCGTTGCTTTGTCAGCAACCACGTCCTCGCCGTTCCAAGACGGCGGGTAAATCCAGGCGCTGCAACCTGTGCTGTGATTTCCACGATATCAAACCCACGAATTGCTTGAGTTTCCATTCTGAATGTCCCCAAATTTGTGGAGAACACCAGCTTTCCATCCTTCGCCAAAAGTGCATTGAGCACCTTCATCCATCTCAGGTAGTCTCTTTGGACATCAAAATCATGATCCATCTTCCTGCTGTTCGAGAAACTCGGGGGATCAAATATGATCAGGTCATACTCTGCTCCGTTCTTCCAGGCATCCACCACGTAGTACCACGCATCGGCAGCAATACAGGGGTAAACTTCCTGGATGTATCCGTTGTCAGCAAGATTTTTTTGCGCCCACGCAGTATACGTACTGGACAGGTCCACCGACTCCACTCTCTCAGCTCCGCCTCGGGCAGCATACACCGAAAACGATCCTGTATAGGAGAATAAATTCAGTACCCTACATCCACTGCTCATCTGCCCGACCATCATGCGAGTTTCGCTATGATCGAGGAACAAGCCCGTATCGATGCGCTTTGTCAGGTCCACCGTAAAAACCAACTCATTCTCGGTGACCTGCACTTCCAAGGACTCTTCTCCCTGCAAGGTGTGTTGTTCCTTCCCTACCCTCTTTGGGCGGCGGTGATACACCACATGGTCCGCTTGGACGTAGAGCATTCGTGAGACGATATCGCAGCATACCCTCTCTGTCTCTTCATCCAGACCATCCTCACTGTAATCAGTGATTCTTGCATAGGGGCCATAGAGGTCCACAGTAACGGGAAACCGCTCAAGGTTTCGATCGTATACTCTCATGCAGGTTGTTCCGCTTTTCAGCATCAAACGGCGCATTTTGAGAGCATTTCCCTTCAAAATCTTGCCAAAATCCTTTTCTGTGTAATCCATGTCGTTCCTAACAGCTCTTTCTGCATCGCAGTGTATATGCTACTATGAAAAAAAGCTAGACAAGCAAAGGAAAAAAAGATGGAAGAAGACGCACAGGCTTTTATCGAAGAACTGGAAAGGAGACGTGAGGCACCCATCTCCTGGCGTACATACGCTACTTGGTATGGCAACAACAGATCGATTTTCAGGGAGTTCGGGGTCTTTCTCTATCGTTGCAAGGACACCTTCCATTTCGAGGATTTTGAGCGGACTCCATCCATGTTTGGGATCAGCCTGAAACCAAAGAAAAAGTTGGAACCCTTCATCAAATATGAGAACTCTTTCTCTAGCAACGATGTAGACTTCACACGTCCCATTCCCAAAACCATTGCATTCAAGGCAACACAGGGAAGTATTGAGTTGACAGCAATCCGTCAGGCTTCCCTTCTGGACAAGGCATTTCGGCAAATGGTAGAAATGGTTGTATTGAAGGATGGAACTGTCCACTTCTTTGAACTGATGGATCGCAAGCAGTTTGTCAATGAGTTGCAAAAACGCAACGAGGAGGAATAAATGGGTGCATTCAAGGCCTACGATATCAGAGGCATCTATAACAAGGATTTCGATAAGGAAACCGTGTACAAAATAGGTTATTTCCTTCCAAAACTGCTCAAAAGCAGTGTTGTCTTGGTAGGAAGGGATGTGAGAACCAGCAGCGACGAGATTTTCGCTTCGCTTTGCGAGGGAATCACCGACAGTGGTTCTGATGTCTATGACATCGGCTTGGCAACTACCCCTATGGTCTACTTCTCCACCGTGCATTTTGGTGTTGACGCTTCGGTGCAAATTACTGCCAGCCACAACCCCCCCAAATACAATGGGCTTAAGATCAGCAGAACCAAAGCAGTGCCTGTAGGCAGTGACAGCGGTCTGAAAGAACTTGAAGCAATGGTCAATGAACAGGCTGTTGTTGTCTCAGAGAAAAAAGGAACGGTTATCAGCAAGGATGCGAAGACCCCATACCTGGCATTCCTCAAGCAGTATGCCCCAGACACATCCTCACTCAACCTCTCCATTGACTGCTCCCATGGCATGGCAAACCTACTGGTCAAGGATCTTCTTGGTTCTGATCACCACTACCTCTATGATCATTTTGACGGAACCTTCCCTGCACACGAACCCAATCCTCTGGAAGTGGAAAATTGCAAGGATCTGGAAGAAGCTGTGCTGAAGAACAAGAGCGACATAGGAGTAATCTATGATGGGGATGCGGACAGAGTCATGTTCCTTGATGAGAACGGTCGCTTCCTCCAACCCGACTACATCACTTCAGTCTTGGGTTATCACTACCTGAGCAAAGAGAAAGGCAATGTGTTGGTCGATATCCGAACCAGCCGCTCCACCACTGAATACCTTACCAAGCTCGGTGCAACCGTACACATCTGGAAAGTAGGACACGCCTTTGCAAAAACAAAGCTCAGAGACCTTGGGGCAATATTTGGTGGAGAACTTGCCGGGCACTACTACTTCAGGGATTTTTTCAACTGCGACAGCGGATTTCTCGCTTCCTTGATCGTGCTGGATGTGGTTGCCAAATTGAAGAAGGAAGGCATTACCATCGGTTCGTTCATTGACTCCATCATTGCCTATGCGAACAGCGGGGAGATCAACTTCAAGCTTGAGCAGAAAGACCAGGCTGTAGCGGCTCTCTACGACAGGTTCGTAAATCATGACAAGCCCGAAAAGGTGCTCGATTTTGATGGGTATCGGATTGAGTTCCCCACTTGGTGGTTCAATGTGCGAAAATCCAATACTGAACCCTATCTCCGTCTGGTAGTTGAAGCCAAGAACGAAGAAGAGTTGAAGGCTCGCACCCAAGAGCTTTCAGACATCATCAAGCAATTCAACTAGGAGAGAGGCCAGATCATGAAAGTATTGCTGTTTGGAGGTGCCGGCTATATCGGTACGCATGTTGCCTTGGAGTTTCTAGAGCGCAAAGATACGGTAGGTATCTTTGATAACCTCAGTTCTGGTCTGCGCTCAAACGTAAGTCCCGATGCTCTTTTCTTTGAAGGGGATATACAGGACAAAAAGCGAGTCATCCAGGTTCTTGAGGAAGGTTGGGATGTGGTAATCCATCTTGCAGCGTTCAAGGCTGCAGGAGAGTCGATGCTCAGACCTGTCAAATACTCAGAGAACAATATCACCGGGTCGCTGAACCTCATCACCGGATGCATCAAAACCGGAGTGAAGCACTTCATCCTCTCCTCCTCTGCTGCTGTATATGGTGAACCTTCATATCTTCCTGTTGATGAGAATCATCCCAAGAACCCCACCAACTACTACGGCTACACCAAGCTTTGCGTGGAGGAGAATCTTTCGTGGTATGCACAGCTGAAAGATTTCACCTACGTGTCGCTCAGGTACTTCAATGCTGCAGGGTATGACAAGGAAGGAAGAATGCG
>JAAYQY010000121.1 GCA_012519125.1 Spirochaetales bacterium | reverse complement strand
GGTCGTTGATACGAGCGGTAAGCAAGGCAATCTGTGCCTGGGTCGAACCGGTGTTCTTCTCGTCACCACCAAATTTGGCGATGATTTCTTGTTTCTGTTCCTTAGAGATCATGAACTACTCCCCTTGGCATAAAGGCCAAGTCTTTTTGTACGCACGTTCTTCCAATCCCACATCGCTTTTTTGGCCATAATCAGCAGATCATCCTCGGTTATCCGAGCAGTCACTGCAACATCAGAGCCATCCGAAAGTATCAGATGGGCATCATACTCTCCTGCAGTTGGCAGAAGTTGCATGAAGGAAGAGGTACGATACAGCAAACCGTTATCCACAAACTTGGAAGGGTAAGCCACCAAGTCCAACTCATACGGTCTGCCGAGCATACTTTGGACTTCTTCCAAAGCGCCCTCAAGAAGTTTTTTACGCACCAAGGTACTTGAGGTAATCTCTCCTGCACGAGTTCGTACAAAAGGAGGGACTTCCACGAAGCTTCCGGGTGACAATCGGGATAGATATTCCTGCAGCTGAACAGGTCCGGCACTCGAAGCCGGGGCACCGCAGCGGAAATCCTCACCGACAACCATCGCTTTGACTTGGCAAAAAGCACAAACCAAAGTTAGGAACTCCTCAGCTGTGAGTTTACTGAAATCAGCAGAAAAGTCAATGACAACCAAGTGATCAACCCCACTATTTGCAAGGATTTCCTCGAATTGCGCATCTGACGTTAGTCGTGAATGGTAGGGTTGGCTTTGCATTGCCATCTTGGGATTTACATCAAATGTGATGACCATGCTCTCCCAGCCGTTGATACGGGCAAGAGAAGTGCAGTGATTGAGTATGGTCAGATGACCTGCATGCAATCCATCAAAAACCCCAATCGAGACAGCCATCGGTTGCTGCCAAAGAACCGGATGGGCTGAAAGATGCATGAAATCGTAGCGCTTCATTCCACCCTCCCCCTTTGATAGGGATGTACCTGTGCAATCAGCTGCCCTTTTTGCATATCTGCAACTGCACGAAGTACTCCGTCTCTGCTATATAATGCTCCATATACTTCCTGATTGCTATGCCGAACTTCACGCAAGGAAGTGGGAAAACTCCCGTTGGCAAGGCGGAAAAGCTGGTCATCGGGAACCTCGAAGATGCTGACCGAAGGAACACGGGCAAGATACGCATCTGTGTGCTTCATTGCGTTCAGTAGTGCATCCTTGTCGTTTGCATCAACACTCTCTGTAAGACGGAAGGGGCCGATGCTGGTGCGCTGCAAGGCTTCTAGATATGCACGCGAGCCGCACGCAAGGCCAAGATCGCGTGCCAAAGAGCGGATATACGTCCCTTTGGAGACATGGATATCTGCAACCAATACACCCTGTTCGTAACTGATGAGCGTAAAATCATAGACAGTGACCGGTCGCTGGGCCATCTCTACCTGCTTTCCTGAACGTGCGATATCACTCGCACGTTTTCCCTGGATGTGCAGGGCACTGTACAGAGGAGGTGCTTGCATGATCTCACCCAAAAAGGTGGGTATGGTGGAGATGATGGTATCAAGCGAAGGGAGATCAGCTTTGGCTATCACCTCTCCCTCTGGATCCAACGTATCAGTCTCACATCCAAAGCGGATGGTCGCACGATAGGACTTGTCCATGGTCGAAAAAAGTACATTGAGCTTGGTCATGCTTCCGGTGAGCACAACCAACAATCCCTCTGCAAATTTATCAAGCGTACCAGCGTGCCCCACTTTGGGGTCCACTGTACGCTTGATGGCATTGAGAGAAGAGAAGCTGGTGAGCCCACTTCGCTTATTGATCAGAAGGATGCTAGCGTGAGTTCCCATCATCCACCAAAGAGTCTATCAGGGCGTTGATTTTCAAGCCTTCCCTGAGGGAGATATCAGCTTTGAATTTCAAAACAGGTGTGTTCCTGGTCTTCAGAAAAGCCCCTACGCGCTTTTGGATGAAGGCACTGGCTTTTTGCAGTGCCTCTACACTTTTTGCGAGGGATTCATCATCCAGAACACTGGAAATGAACACCGTTGCATAGGAGTTGTCCACAGAGAGTTCCACCCGTGATACGGAGCAGAGCGTACTAACCTGATGATTCTTGATCTCTCCTGTGACGATCAGCGTACTGATCGCCTCAGAGAGTTTGGACTCTATACGTTTCTGGCTGTATTCACTCATATCTTTTGGTTGCTCTCCAACTTGCGTGCGACTTCCTCAGTGTCAACAATCTCAAGGATGTCTCCAACCCGCAGGTCGTTGAAATTCTCAAGTCCGATACCGCATTCGAACCCTTCTGCAACTTCCTTGGCATCGTCCTTGAACCGCTTGAGGCTCGAGATACGTACCATCTGGCTGTTGAGCTGGATGGAATCACGGATGACCCTGACCAAGGCATTGCGCTTGACCTTGCCCTTGGTGACCATGGCACCGGCAATGGTACCGATTCTGGGCACCTTGAAAGTATCACGTACTTCGACAGTTCCGATCTCAATCTCACGCACCTCAGGACTGAGCATGCCTTCCATTGCCAAACGGATGTCATCGACCACATCATAGATGATGTTGTACTTACGGATCTCAATCTTTTCCTGATCAGCCAACGCCTGCGCACGAGGAGTAGGTCGGACGTTGAATCCGATGACCAAAGCTTCAGACGCACTTGCCAAGGTGATATCGCTCTCAATGATCGCTCCGGTGCTTGCACGGATGACGTTGAGATGGATCTCATCGGTGGAAAGCTTCTCCAAGGATCCCTGCAAGGCTTCAACAGAACCTTGGACGTCACCCTTGATGATGACATTGAACTCTTGGATGGTTCCTTCCTTGATCTTGGAGTAGAGGTTGTCGAGGGTTACCTTCTTGACATTACGGCTATCACCGAGTCTTTCCAGTTCCTGTCTCTTTGCGCCAACCTGGCGTGCCTGTCTCTCATCCTCGGTAACCTGGAACGGATCGCCAGCACCTGGAATGTCACTCAAGCCAATAATCTCAACCGGAGTGGAGGGACCAGCTATCTCGATCTTTCTACCCTTGTCATCAAACATGGCTCGTACACGTCCAGGATAGATGCCTGCAACGTAATGGTCGCCCTGTCTGAGGGTACCCCGCTCGATAAGGACTGAAGCCACAATACCACGACCTTGGTCGATTCGGCTCTCAATGATCTTACCTTCGGCCCTGCAGTTTGCATTTGCCTTGAGCTCCAACATCTCTGCTTGGAGGAGTACAGTATCCAACAGTTCATCGATACCAATCTTCTTCAATGCGGAAATCTGGCAGTACAAGGTTTGCCCACCCCACTCCTCAGGCATAAGGCCGAGGTCGGAGAGCTGTTGCATTACCCGTTCAGGCTTAGCTTCGGCAAGGTCACACTTGTTGATGGCAACGATGATGGGTACATTCGCAGCACGGGCATGGTCAATAGCCTCTCTGGTCTGCGGCATGACACCGTCGTTGCCAGCAACGACAAGGATAACGATATCGGTAACCTGTGCACCACGAGCACGCATCATAGAGAATGCGGC
>JAAYQY010000120.1 GCA_012519125.1 Spirochaetales bacterium | reverse complement strand
TGGAAGTTCCATTGATGTTCTGGGCACAGTAGTAGCCGTAGCGCCCATCGGTTGCTTCCGGGCTCTCGGCCTGTGGAAGCGCATTGATGAAGAATGAAGCCATCGTCAGTGCGTTGACCAACCTTCCTCGGGCAGCACCAAGGTGATAGCTCACCCCGCTGAAGTGCACCTTCACCGTCGCGGCGTTGAAACACTCGCTCTCAATCTCGTAACGCTTGCCCCCATCGATGGTATAGCAATAGTCACAGCTGATCTTCTCATAGGGGAAGCTGTCCATACCAGCACCGGTCTCCTCGTCGCTGGTGAAGATGAACTCGACCACCCCGTGCTTGATCTGGGGATTGCTTGCCAGATGGTGGGCGATGCTCATGATCTCTGCCACCCCCGCCTTGTCATCACTTCCAAGCAACGTGGTGCCATCGGTGACGATCAGCGTCTGACCGATGTAGTTTGCAAGTTCCGGATTCTCCTCAGCAAGAAGGGTATGGGTCTCATTGAGGGGGATATCCTTGCCGTCGTAGGCTACGATCACTCTGGGTTTCACCCCATTGCCATTCACATCATCGGCAGTATCAACATGGGCCATGAATGCCACCGTGGGGACCGCATGATCTATGTTGGACGGGATGCGGGCAATGACCACCCCATGCTCATCAACCTCAAGGTCAGTAATGCCCATCCCCTTCAGCTCATCGGCAAGAAGATTGAGCAGATCCCACTGTCCATCGGTGGAAGGGCGCTTGGTGACCACCGCCTCCTCATCACTCATGGTATCTATAACAACATAGCGGAGAAACCGCTCGAGAATTTCCTTGGCAAGTTGACTGTGCATTTGCTACTCCTTCCTCATTTCGAGTCCCTCCCAGTATCCCACAAACCAAGAGGAGGAGCAACCTGTACTCTTCCCGAGCAGCACGGTTCAGACGGTGAAATTATAGGTATTCAGCATCGGTTTGACCATGTCCACCACATTGTAGAGAGCAAAGACACAGATGATGATACCAGTTACCACCGCTCCTCGTTTCAGGGTGTTGCCCACCGCCATCACACTTGCGGCAAGTGCGTAAGAGAGTTCGGGTTCGGTGGTCACACTGGTAAGCCACTCTCCGAAGGCCTGATCTGCACTTCCCCCAAACTGGTAGTAGCGCCAAATGGACATGACACTGCTGGCAACCACCCCGGTTGCCACCGCGATGGCTGTGGCAGCCGAGACTTTCCCCCAGAACACCACCTTCGGGATACAGGCGTACACCACCCCTGCGGTGAAGAGCACCAGGGTTCGGGTCACCAGTTTCTGCATATCCTTCCAGAATGGGGCCCGTTGGCTGGGAGCCAAGGCACGCGCATGAACCTCTGCTTCGGCCATGAGCAGGCTTCGTGTCTGCTCAAGTTTCATGTCCAGTTCGAGGCGTTGCGCTTCATCCAACAACCCGTGGGCAAAGGAGACCACCTTCTGGACATCCTCCTCACTCTCGCTATGCCCCACTACATAACAGAACTCCAGATACTCCCTCCCCTGCAGTTCTCCCAGGGTTTGTTCAACCACCTGGTCTGCATCATACATACCTCTGCCCAACACGCGCTCAATCTCCTCGCCAAGATAGGGCATGACCACTTCCTGTTGTTCCTCGATCATCTCTCGTACTGCAGGAAACAGTTCATCGTCATTGATCCTCGCCTTGCTCTGTGGCTGAAACGCCATTGAGCAACCACTGAGGGGGATGATCAGAACCATGACCAGTGTCCATCTTCCGATTGTTCGTATCATTGTGCACTCCTTTCTCCTGTCCCCAGTGTTTTTCCTCCCCCCTTGGACAGGGGGGAAGGGACAGGAAACGACCACCCCACCAGCAAGGAGAGACGAACCATCTCGTATGCACTAAAGCAAGAAGCAAGCTCTTCATATTCGCTTGTGAACACCCCGTTCGGATCGCGCACCGTGAGACGGAGATCGGCAACAAGGCCAAAGGGGAAGACATACCGATACCCAAGGCCCATCTCATGGAGAAAGAGAACATTCTGATCTTGTTCGGACAAATAGCTTTGCAGATACCCAATCTGCACCAAGGAGATGAGCAGGTAAGAACGGAGGGAGAAGGGCCTATAGGCGAGGAAGAGACCTCCTTCGAGGTAGGTAGAGCCCCCATAGGCTCGTTCGGCGGCCAAGGTCACCGGAAGGGTGAGGCTGAACTGCTCATTGAGCTCAAGCTGTGCCTCAAGCCTCACGTTCCAGGTCTCTTTCCTAAGGCCATCTGCTGAGAAAAGATCGCAGGCAAACGAGAGCGCAGGCTCACTTGCAGGGAGAGGAAGACAGAAGAGCAGCAACAAGACTGAAAACGATACGCGCATGGGGTTCCTCCGGATTCGGAGCGTACCATGCACTCATCCTGCCTGCCATTCTCAGACAAAGGTCCCCAAGAAGGGGGAAATGCATGAAAAGACCAAGAAAAATCCTTCTTTCTTCCCACCAAGGGCGATATCTCATGCTAGACTTGTACTCAAACCACCTGCAATGTTGTTATCATCTTATGTAAGGAGTGTGTTGTGAACAAGATCTGGTCAATAGCGTTGATAGTCGTCGCTTCCCTGGCAGCGGTTGGAGGTACCTACTGGTACTTCGAAATCCGTGAGACTCCAGTCATGGTCCAAGAAGTGCAGCAGGAGACGTTGGTCCAGCAACCGATCACAGAAACAACCAAGCCACAAAAACCTGAGAACACAATCGAGCCCGCACCGCCGGTGGCTTTGGCTTCACCAGTCCAAGAGGCACCAGCACAGCCACCGAAGCCAATCATCGAGGAGAAACCGGTTATAGAAGAACCAAAACCTGTTGCGCAGGTACTTCCTCCCCCGGTAAGCACCCTGATCACCTCTCCACTTTTTGCACGTCGTGCACAAAGCGCACCTGCAGTACCCATTCCGTTTGCACCCACTTTTGTTGAAAGCCCTGCTGCTGAGCCTGAGGAGAGTCAGGTACTGCCGACGCCGACCCTTGAGCAAGAACCGATTGTCGAGGTTGCAGAAGTAGCTGATGTGCCGATGGAAGTTCCGACAGAAGCGCCTGCAGAAGCCGAGAAGATGATCCTTACCCCAAAAGCTCCCGCATCTCCGATTATTCCGACCAGTCGTACCGAATTCGACCCCACCCCGCTTACGTGGACAGTGGGAGCCTCGGTTTCATTCATGGATTTCCAATGGCCCGGCCCCGAGCGAGGCTTCGATGTGCAGCTTGAAGTGCTTAAAAATGGGGAAGGCATGTTCAGCTTCGGCGGCATGGCAGAGTATGCGAAGGTGGATGGAGACCAGCAAATCAGCGTGATGGCAACCGGAACGTGGACGATAAACAAGGAAGAGGCACTGTCCTTCCCCCTCTCCATCTCCCTCGGACCTTCCTTCTTCCTTGGAGCCAACAATGGCTGGGGCATGCGTGCCAAACTGAACGCAGGCATATCCTATGCAATAACCCGCCAGTTCAGGTTCTTCTACCAAGCAGGGCTTGAGATGTTGTGGAACATCACGGATTCAGATCTGCGCTTTGCCCTTGAGCCAATGCGCGTCGGATTCAGCTACAGTTTTTAGAGCTCAGTGAAAGAGGGGGAGGCGGCGGCCTCTTCCCCTACCCCAACAGAGGGCGCTTCATCCCACCCCAATGCCTTGGTGATCGCATCCTTGTACTTTGGTGCGTTGCGCAGTACAAACCGTACATCGCCACCCTCTGTTTGGAAGGTGATGCCTTTGCGTACTGAGAGCACAGGGCCCAACGAAAACTTCTTCACATCCTTGATCGGCACGCTCCAAGCCTTTTTCAGGCCCTTTCCTTTTGCCATGCGCTGGAGAAGGATGAGATCGGTGGTGGTAAAGAGAAGCCGTCCACGGATGAGGTCCCCATCCCCAAAAGAGGGAACCATTGCACAGAAAAGCGAAAGCGAACATGCAACATCGTCATGTTGGTGTGCCTGCTTCTCGCTGACATAGTAGGTGATGCGATAGAAGACCCAAACCAGCGCAAAGAGCAACGGAAAGAGCGAATAATAGGTTGCGCGCCCGATGTAGGCAGGGTTGATGAACACCAACACGAGAGTGAGTCCGAGCAGGACGAGCTTGATCAGTACTTGCATACGGTGAATGTACCCACTGCCGCAAAAAAAGGAAAGAGGTGAAGCAATTTCTCATGCCCCTTCCCTTTCACGGTGGAGGCGAAAATGAACACGACATATGTACGTTCTCGTTGGCTCTGGATCTCTCTCCTGTGCATGATCAGTCTCATGCTGGGGGGATGCAAGGAGGAGAGCAACGCAAACCGCTCAACCTTGCGCCTGAGCATGGAGGGTCGGCAGTCGCTCGACCGCATCCTGTCACCACAAGACACTCCCCTGGAAGTGTCCCGCTACACGGTGGAAGGAACCGGTCCCCAGGGGACCACCTTCAGCGTCATGTCCAACACCCCCTCTGTTGAGGTGGAAGGACTGCTGATCGGCGCATGGACGATTCGTGCCGTGGGGCAGAATACCCACGGGGTGGATCTGGTGGATGGTCAGGTTGAAGTAACCCTCACCAAGGAACCAACTGCTGCCATCATTGAGTTGGACTCGCTCTCGGGCAAAGGGACGATGACGGTACGACTGGACTGGGATGCAACAAAGATTGCCAACCCAAGCCTTGAGCTGTGGCTCACCGATGCGGCCGGAGCAAAGAAGGCAATCGTTCCGACGATCAACAACCTAGCCCAGGGATCGGTGACCTATACCGGTTCCTACGATGCAGGCTCCTATCTGCTGCAGGCGAAGCTCTACAGCGGCTCGATTGCAGTAGCAGGTTGTGTTGAAGTCATCAGAGTGGTGGGCAACCGTACCACCGAGGGTTCGATCTCGCTCTCTTTGGACAAGTATGCCGATGTACCCACTTCCCTGACGTTGATCAACAAGTTGGGAGTTCCGGTACAGTGCACCATAGAGGGCATATCTGCCTCGATGAGCGCACTCACCCCTGCAACTGCAGAATTGGTTGCCCTCAACGAACGTGACAGTGGGACACTTGGTGTTACCTGGTATCTTGACGGCCAGCAGATCAGCAGTTCTCCCACTTGCACATTCACCCCCTCCAGCGGAAGCCATCGTCTGGATGTCATTGCACAAGGAGCCCTCCTGGCTAGTTCCGGGTCGGCCAGCATTTCTTTCACAGCCTCTGTCAGCGGAACGGCCGGAGTGCCCATCCCTGTCAGTGAGATAGCGGACACTGTCGATGGACTGCATGTCGGTATGGATGCGCGAGCCGCATTCCTGCCCGACGGAAAGATCTTGCTGGCCAGCAATCAACACCAAACCATCCAGGTTTGCAGAATTGTCCGTGATACCTTGGAAGTCGTCCACACCTATACCGCCCTCGATGGGTTCAATGCTGCAGGTGTGACCGATCTCTTTGTGGACAACACCACCTACCGTGTTGCGATAGCCGATTCAAGCCGGCCGGGGCTGAGCATATACCAGTATGAAATAGGAATGGGGACACTCACCAAGCTAGTCGACCGCAGCAACGCCTATTTCACCAAAACCGATGGGACCAAGGAGACTTTCTCCTCCATCACGGCCTCTGCCTTGGACCGGCAGAGCGGTATCCTCTACTCCCTCATCACTGATGCACCACGTCTGGTGGAGTCCTACTTCTATGCAAACAGCCAAGCAGAGGTAGACCCCAACCACTATGTCAAATGGTACAAGAGCTATGAGGTTTTTGATGGGCTTGCGATTTCTGCTGATGGAAAGCATGCTGCTCTCTCTGAGTCTTCAACCGGACTGATCAAGCTCTTCAAGAAGAATACCAACGGTGTCCTGTTCTCCAACGAACAAGACTTTGCCACAGCTGACGGAGAGCTCTATCTGAACAATGCAAAGGCCTTGTGCTTTGTGAACAGCGAAAACCTCGCCTATGCCACAGACAATGATTTGGGAAGATTCTCCTGGGCCGGAACAACCTGGGCACAATGCGAAGTCTTCACCGACGACCTGAACGGCATCGGACCGATGAAATCAGTCCAAAGTCTTGCCGTCAACTCGTTGGGGAATCTGTTGTATGTAGCAGCGGCTGGGAGCAAGAACCTCCTCACCTTCGCTATCTCCACCTCAACGGGAGAACTGAATTATTTGGAAACCACGTCGTTCGGGGATGCAATGCCCAAACGAGTGGCTGTATCGCCAAAGAATGACCATCTGATCGTGCTCATGGAGAACAAGGCTTCCTTGCTATTGTGCAAGCTTCCTTGAACACGAGATTAATCACGAAAGAGACCCGGGGCAACCCGGGTCTCTTCATTACAAACAACGTACTCATATAAATGCCCGGCCTGTCGGGGGCCGGGCAAATTGGATACTGGCCAACTATCAGGCCTTGTAAACAGGAAGTTCCTGATAGGTGGTGTGCAATAGGTGATGTGCAGTCTCGCTCAACGGCTTGTCGAGGAATTCCTCGTAGAGCTTCATGATCGAGGGGTTCTGGTGGGAACACCGCACAGCACTGTTCTTGTCGTCGGCATAGAGGCCGGCAGATCTCTCCTTGCGCAGGATGTCGTTGGCACCGTAGGGCTGACCACCACCGGCGATACAACCACCGCGGCAAGCCATGACCTCGATGAACTCGTAAGGAGCCTGCTTTCCTTCAGCCTTGGCTGCCCGGATCTCGTCCAACAGCTCATCTACATGGCTCAGGCCATGCACGACTGCAACGCGGACGGGAGTCCCGTCAAAGTCAACACTGCCCTTCTTGATCTCTGCAAGACCACGGACGGACTCAACTTCAACGCGATCCATCTCCTTGCCGGTAACCACATGGTAGGCAGTTCTCACTGCGGCTTCCATGACACCACCGGTTGCTCCGAAAATGGTACCTGCACCACTGTAATCACCGATCGGGCTGTCAGCCTCTTCTTCCTCAAGGTGGAGGAAATCAATCCCCGAACTCTTGATCAGGCGGGCGAACTCACGGGTGGTGAGCACCAGATCCACATCCTGGAAGCCGCTGGCGTGCATACTCTCGTCACGGATAGCCTCATACTTCTTTGCCGTACAGGGCATGATTGCAACCGTGAAGAGCTTTGCCGGATCGATGTCCATCTTCTTGGCGAAGTAGGTCTTCTCGATGGCACCAACCATCTGCATCGGGCTCTTTGCGCTGGAGACATGGTCGAGCAAGTCAGGATAGTACTTCTGCACATAATCAATCCAAGCAGGACAGCAGGAAGTCAGCTGGGGGAGTGCCCCACCCTTGGTCAGCCTTCCTACCAACTCACTGCCCTCTTCCATGATGGTGAGGTCGGCACCGAAGTTGGTGTCATGCACCGATACTGCCCCAAGGCGGCGCAGAGCGGCGTAAATCTTCTTGGTGGTGACCGTTCCTGCAGGAAGACCGAAGGATTCGGAAAGTCCTACGCGAATCGAGGGAGCGATCTGGACGACAACCTGTTTCTCCGGGTCGGCAACTGCCTGACGGAAGGACGAAATCTCATCCTTCTCGTAGATGGCACCAACCGGGAAGTGTGCTGCACACTGGCCACAGCGAACACAGGGGCTGTCTTCAAGCTTGAGCATGGCAGCGGGGGCCATGACCGTGTCGTCACCGCGACCGATGAACTCAAGGGCAAAGACACCCTGCAGATCCTGACAGACCTGTACACAGCGTCCGCACTTGATGCACTTCTCCGGATCGAGCACGATGGATGCCGAGCTGTCGTCACGCTCACGATCGCTGATGCGTACCTCGAACGGCTGTTCGCGGATGCCAAACTCAGCGGCCAGATCCTGCAGCTCACACTCACCATTACGGATACAGGTGAGACAGCTGGAGGGGTGCGTGGAAAGGATCAGCTCAAGAATGGTCTTGCGGACCTCATAGAGCTCGTTGTCGTTGGTAATGACGCTCAGGCCTTCATTCACCGGGGCTGCACAGGCACGCAGGATCTTGGCACTTCCTTCCTGCTTCACGATACACAGACCACAGGAACCGAAAGGCTTGAGGTCGTCGTGATAGCAAAGGGTCGGAATCCTGACCCCGGCCTTCTTGGCCGCATTCAAAACACTGGTCCCCTCTTCAACCTCGACGGGGATACCGTTTATCTTTACATGTACGATATTCAATTGTTTCCTCCTCTCCCTGATCCTAGTGGATTTCGACGGCGCCGAACTTACACGTCTCCATACAGACCCCGCACTTGATGCAGATGGATTGGTCTATGATGTGAACCTGTTTCCGTTCGCCAGAGATTGCAGCGACCGGGCACTTGCGTGCACATGCCGTACAACCGATACACTTCTCGGCATTGATCGAGTAGGTGATCAACTTCTTGCAGGTACCACTGGGACAACTCTTGTCCACAATGTGTGCAAGGTACTCTTCCTTGAAGTGCTTGATCGAAGAGAGGACCGGGTTGGGAGTAGTCTGACCCAGAGCACACAGGCTGCCCTTCTTCATTGCTTCACCGATTGACTCGAGGGTATCCAGATCCTGGAGCGTGCCGTTTCCTACAGTGATTTTCTCCAGGATATTGCACAAGGACCGGCCACCGATGCGGCATGGTGCACATTTTCCGCAGCTTTCATCAACAGAGAAGTTCAAATAGAACTTTGCCACGTCAACGATGCAGTCATCCTCATCCATGACAATCATACCGCCGCTTCCCATCATCGAACCGATACGGATCAATGAACCGAAATCGATCGGGGTGTCGAGGCTCTCATCAGTGATGACGCCACCGCTGGGACCACCGGTCTGCACTGCCTTGAACTTCTTGTCATGGGCGATGCCACCGCCGATATCATAGATGATTTCGCGCAAGGTGGTTCCCATCGGAACTTCTACCAGCCCGGAGTTGCGGATCTTGCCGGTGAGGGCGAACACCTTGGTACCCTTGCTGTCTGCAGTACCGATCTTGTTGAACCAGTTGCCACCCTTGGTGATGATCACCGGGATGTTTGCCCAGGTCTCTACGTTGTTGATGACCGTCGGCTTGCCCCACAGACCTTTGACGGCTGGGAACGGCGGACGGGGCTGGGGCATGCCGCGCTTGCCTTCGAGGGACTGCAAGAGAGCAGTTTCCTCACCGCAGACAAAGGCACCTGCTCCAAGGCGGATCTCGATGTCGAAATCAAAACCGCTGCCGAGGATGTTCTCACCCAGAAGACCATACTCACGAGCCTGTTTCATGGCAATTTCCAAGCGATGGATTGCCAAAGGATACTCAGCTCTGATGTAGATGAATCCACGGTGAGCACCGATGGTCTTGCCACAGATGGTCATCGCTTCGAGCACTGAGTGCGGATCACCTTCAAGGGTGGAGCGGTCCATGTATGCACCCGGATCTCCTTCGTCAGCGTTACAAACAACATACTTGGTGTCATTCGCTACCTGGCGGGAGAAGTTCCACTTCATCCAGGTGGGGAAGCCTGCACCACCGCGCCCACGCAGGCCTGCAGTCTTCAACTCCTCGATGATGTCCTCGCTGGTCATCTCGAAGAGGGCTTTCTCAAGCGCCTGGTACCCTTCGCGGGCAATATACTCGTCAATATTCTCGGGATCGATGAATCCACAGTTGCGAAGTACGATACGGAACTGCTTCTGGTAGAACTTGATGTCCTCAACCTTGGCATGCTTGCGGCTCGACTCCTTGTCGTAGAGCAGGCGGGTTACCTCGCGGCCCTTGATGACATGCTCACTGATGAGTTCTTTTGCGTCCTCGGGCTTCACCTTTACATAGAAGGAGTCTTCGGGAAGGATCTTGACGATCGGGCCCTGCTCACAGAAGCCGAAACAACCAGTCTTTACGACCTGTACTTCGTCTGCAACGCCCTGTGCTTTGCACTCCTCCAGCAGGTTCTGGTAAATCTGGTCTGCGCGGCTGGATTCACATGCCGTTCCTCCACAGACCAAGATGTAGTTTCTGAATGCCATTATTTACCCCCGTCCTTCTTGATGATGTCTGCTGCCGGGCGATCGAACATATGGTCGGTCACCAACTGCTTGCCAATGATGTGCTGTTCCACAATCTTGCGAGCGGTTGCAGCATCCACTTTTCCATAAATTACGTCGGGCATGCCGGGAACGATCACCTCGATGGTCGGCTCGACATAGCACAGGCCCATGCATCCGGTCTGGGTGACCGAGACGTTGTCGATATGCTTCTCTTCAAGAGCAGCAAGAAAGGCGTCAAGCACCGGCTTTGCACCGGCGGCGATACCGCAGGTTCCCATGCCGATCACAATGCGGCTGTCTTTGCCTTCGATGTCGCGCTTCTGCATTTCGCCCTGCTTCTGGTCCCGGAGCTTTCTCAGCTCCTCAAGTGTCATTTTTGCCATGTTCACATCTCCTGTTGTGTTCTGCGAGTCTCACTCTGCATCTTCGGTTCAACGTGGTAGGTCATCACCTCTTCCTCCTGGGAGTTGATGTACTCCCTCAGCAGGTTCAGCGCCCCACTGGTGGACAGGCTTCCCAGCACCTCCTCAAGCTCCTCTTTGGAGAGCGTGTAGGTACTGTTGCCTTTCCTGGTACTCACTGTCCGCCTGATCACCAGCTCCTTGGCCAGTGGGTGGCTGAGCAGTGCGACAAAGGTCGAAACCAGGTTTCCCATCGGGGGAGCATCGAGGTGGGCCAGATTGAAGCTAAACTCCACAGTGGTTCCAACCCCGACTTCGGAATGGAGAGCGAAGGTCCCCTGGCAAGCCTCACAAGCTTGGCTGAGGAAGGGCAACCCCAATCCTACCTTACGTTTTGTGTGCTTGACTCCATCCGAATAGAACGGGTCGAGCACCCTTTTCTGGACCTCTGCATCCATCCCCTTCCCATTGTCCCGTATCAAGCACGTCAGCTTGCTTTCGGTTTCATCCAGAGCCAGCTCCACATGTGTGCTTGCAGCCTCAAAGGAGTTCTGTACGATGTCCAACAGGTAGTCGTCGATGCAGATATGCATTGAGAGGAGCCCTCTCTTATCTGAACTTCGCGATGATTCCGGCAACTTGGTCCTTGGTGACCTTGCCGAAAACCTCTCCACCGACGGTCATTACCGGGGCAAGCCCGCAGCAACCGACACACCGCACAGCCTCAAGGGAGAAGATACCATCTTCGGTAACCGCTCCTACCGGCAAATGCAATTGCTTGTCCAATTCGTCGATGATCGCCTGGGCACCCTTGAGATAACAAGCTGTGCCCATGCAAACCTGGATGTTGTGCTCGCCCGGCTTGGTCAATTTGAAGAAGTGGTAGAATGAGACGACACCCCAGATGGTGGCCAAAGGAACGTCGAGCAAGCTTGCCACCTGATCCGCTGCCTCGCGGGAGATGTAGCCCTGCTCTTGCTGTACCCTATGGAGCACCATGATGAGATTTCCCGGCTTGGTTTTCCATTCTTTGATGAATGCAACCAGCTGGGGTGAGAACGTGAATTCGTTATTGTCCGACATGTAACCTCCAGTACCCAAATAAACGTTGGGAGTATCCTATCACTTTTCCAAAGGTTTTGTACATATCAAATTTGCTATAAATCGTGCCTATCGTGCTGTGTCTGCTAATTTTGTCACAATATATTGACCAATTTTCATGGTTAATATACAATCATTCACATTAACAGGAGAAACAATCATGAACAATGACCAACTGATACGAATCACCAGATACTTCCGCTCCCTTAATCGGCTCAAGACCATTGGACTTGAGAAAGTGTTTGCACACAACCTAGCAGATGCAGCTGGCGTTTCGGCAGCAATTGTCCGCAAAGATTTCTCCCAACTGGGCATCCATGGCCAAAAACGGGGCGGTTATGAGATTCATGACCTCTTGATCTCCCTTGGGGAAATCCTGGGCAAGGGAGACAGCCAGAACTGCATCATCATCGGGTGCGGACGCATCGGAAAGGCTCTGATGCACTACAACGGCTTTGAGCCAGATGGTATTCGCATTGTAGCAGGGTTTGACAGCGATCCACTGGTATACAGCGATGCATCCCATCCGGTGCCAATCTATCCAATCAGCAGAATCGATGAGGTGGTAGAGGCCCTTGAGGTGACGGCAGCCATCATCACAGTACCTGAGCAGGCAGCTTCGGACAGCTATGACAGGCTGCTGAAGGCCGGTGTCATGGGCATCCTGAATTTCAGCCCGATCACGCTCAAGCCCCAGTTGCAGGAAGATGGCCGCATGCCGGTGGTACACAACATCAACATCGCCTTGGAGTTGGAGCAGATTTTCTACGAGCTCAAATTCCCCAAGAACCCCTGATCAGGGTCCTGAAAGGGTCAGCAGCACCGGAAGATGGTCGCTGACCCCATTCAGGGTCTGCAGGTTCCACGCCTTCGGTCTTCCGTTCACTTCCAAGCAGAGTGGAAGATCACAAACGGCAAACGAGGAGAACTCCCAACCCCTTCGGTCAAAGAGATGCCCATTTCCCAGAATCTGGTCATACTTGTGCCAGCTCCCATCCCAGTTGCAGCTTCCTTTGGTATCAAGGTCGAGCCCTTGGTCCAAATAGGGCGAATACCAAATCAGCGGGCCTACTTCCTCACGCTTACCCGTCAGAACTATCGACCCTTCATGCAGGTAGCGCATTGCTTTCGGATGATTCATGTCCACAAGTGCTGTTTGTATATCCACATGCTCCCAGACAGCAGACGGATTGCTGTTGAAATCACCGCACAAGAGAATGAGGCTGCCCTCCCGATGCCGTACCGAGGCAGTGATGGTCTTCGCCAGTTCTAGGCGAAGCGGCTCAGTCTGTGCAAACTCCCCTATCTGGCTCTTGGCATGCAGGGCAAAGAGTACCACATCATCGCGACGTGTCTCCACAGTAGCTTCAAGAACAGGACGCATCCCCTTCTCGCCGATATGCACCTTGGCATCCTTGATCGGATGACGACTGATGATTGCCACCGAGATGGCATCCCCTTCAGCTTTTGCACTGGCAAACCAGCAGTATCCGTGCCGACCAAGATGATACTGCAAAAGATCTTCCACCACCTGCTGGTTCTCCACCTCCTGAAGGACGAGGACATCAGGCAGGTTCAGTCTTGCATGGAGGACTACCTGAGAAAGGGTTTTCAGACGCATGCGATAGCTGCTCTGCGACCAGGCCTTGCTGTCCTGGTACTCAGCATATTCTGTACCATCAAGGTGGGTGTCGAAGAGGTTCTGTACGTTGTAAGAGAGCACTCGAAAATGAGCTGTGTCCTGAGGAAGGTCACAGCTGCAACTGCAAAGCAGCAATACCAGAAGAAGCAATAGGCATATCATACTCCCAAAGGGGGAATGGGATGAACATTGCTTCAGCTCTTGGAGTTCTTGCCCAGCGAATAGCTGAAATAGAGCATGGCCAGCATGTCTT
The DNA here is from genome assembly GCA_012519125.1 of Spirochaetales bacterium. Classification (GTDB taxonomy): domain Bacteria; phylum Spirochaetota; class Spirochaetia; order Sphaerochaetales; family Sphaerochaetaceae; genus Sphaerochaeta. The sequence continues at coordinate 804 of JAAYQY010000120.1, read as the reverse complement.
GGATATCGAATAGTTCGATGTCCATCTTCTGGGCTCGCAAAAGACCAAGCTTCAAATTCTCGAAGCAGGGGTCGAAAGAGACGTCGCTGCTGGTCAGGATGTCCAGACAGAAGGTCCGTAATGCTTCCCAGCGATGCTCGTTGAAGTATTGAAGCACCTCATCGTAGTGCACATCGATGTGATTGAGATCCCTTGCCTCGGTAAGGAAGGGAGAGAGGTAATCCTTGGGAACGCCCATGTTCATGTGCTCATAGAGTTGGGCGAGCCGGGGAGATCCAAACTTCAGAAATGATGCGATCACCGCATAGTGTGTCTGTCGGAAGGTCGCACTGCGCCCCTGCTCGATGGAGATGAGGAAATCCTGGTAGAAGGAACCACTCTTATCCATGAATCGTTTGGCAATGAGGTAGTCGATGACTTCATCTATGTGTTTTGCAGAGTGGCTGAGCTCATTGACCAGGTTCAGGTATTCGGTGCTCTCAGTGATGCGTGCAAGGGACTTGCTCGCCATCGACCGCACTGAGGACCAACGCCCATGCAACATGAGGTTGACCAAGGCATCCTTGGCTTTCTCATCCTTGCGGTAGGAACCAAGGGCTGCGATGGCATCGAGCTGGACATACGAGTCATCATCGCGTGCAACCTTGATCAGATCATCCAGCAACGACTTGCGCGGGCGGTCTGCAAGTGCGCGGACAGCCTCAAGCTTATCCGGCGAAAACGGACTTGCCAGAATGGAGCGAAGCTCGCTGGTGGCGCGGTTGTTCAGGTTCTCGCCCAAGCTGAGCATGAGGAAGCGACGCT
>JAAYQY010000119.1 GCA_012519125.1 Spirochaetales bacterium | reverse complement strand
TGAGACTTCTTCGAGCACAGAGTTTTCTGCATTGAGCGTCTTCTCCGTATCTTGGGCAAAGTACCCAACCGTGACGTTCGGTCCGAGACGAACCACGCCACCATACTCACTGTCCTCACTGCTGAGAATTCTCAGCAAGGTGGACTTTCCCGCTCCGTTCTTTCCGGTGACCGCAAGACGGTCGCCCTTGTTCACCATCAAGGAGAAGTCGTCGAAGATTCTCTGACTCCCATAATGCTTCTCGAGATGCTCGATGATCACCACATCATTGGGGCTGTGTGGGGCAGGGGGAAAGCTGAAGGAGAGTTGCTTCAGGTGGGAGGGTACTTCCACCAGCTCAATCTTTTCCAGCATCTTGATCCTGCTCTGCACCTGCCGGCTTTTGGTTGCCTTGTAGCGGAACCGCTCAATGAACTGCTCGTTCTTCTCCAGTTGCTCTTGCTGGAGCTTGAACTCAGCCTCAAGCTGTGCAATTTCCATCTCACGCTGTCTCAGATACTGGGTATAGTTGCCACTGTACCGTTTGAGTTTGCCCTGAAAGAGTTCAAAGACCTCGTGTACCGTCTCATCAAGAAAGCCCTGGTCGTGGCTGACGATCATCAACCCACCTTCATACACTTTCAGGTAGTTTTTCAGCCAGTAGCGTGCTTCAATGTCCAAATAGTTGGTAGGTTCGTCCAACAGCATGATCGAAGGGTTTTCCACCAAGATTTTGGCCAGAGCGATGCGCATCTGCCAGCCTCCGCTGAACTCACTGGTTGGTCGGCCCATATCCGCTTTCGAGAATCCAAGCCCGAAGAGCACCTGCTCGATGATCTCCTTGCGCGAGAAATAGCCCTCTTCCAGCAAAGCCTCGTGAATTTCACTCAAGCGAAGCACCATCGCTTCAGTTTTCTGTCCCTCGCCAGCTGTAGAAAGACGGTTCTCCAGTAGCTGTTGCTCTTCAAGCAGGGGAGATAAGCGGTCGAAAGCTTTTTCGACCTCTCCGTATACGCTCTCCTGTTCAAAGACAATGTCGCTTTGGGGGAGGTAGGAGACTCTCAATCCCTTTGTAGCAGAGTAGTCGTACTGGTCTGCGGCCATGACGTGGCTGATGACCTTCAGCAAGGTAGATTTGCCGCTGCCGTTCCCGCCGGCAAGGGCACTGCGGCTTTTTTCGGTCAGGGTAAAGGAGACATCTTCCAAGATATCCCTGTCTGCAAAAGCCAGATGCACTCGCTGTACCTGCAAGGTAGCCACACTCGTTCCCCTTCTCTCTACACGGGTGTTGAAATGCCCGATGATTGACGTTATGATTACCTTAACACAAGCGTGTGTTCGGTGACAATCCACCCGATTTCAGGAGGTCTACAGTGCTTTGCCTTACTCTTACCGGCTCCACTTTGGAGGAGAACCGGGCTCTGGTGGAACGCAACCGAACGTGGATCTCCCTCGCTGAGCTTCGTCTTGACCATCTGCATCCCGATGAACAGAAAATTGCTTCTTCCTTTCCCTCAACCGTAGATCTCCCGGTTATACTTACCCTTCGCCGCACAATCGATGGGGGCAAGTGCACGTTGGCCGAGAAACAGCGACTGCAATTGCTGTATGAGGCAAGCAAGGGAGATTTCGCCTATGTGGATATCGAAGATGATGTGAAGAAAGGGGATCTGAAATTCAAGGACCCGCTCTTTGAGCAAAAAGTGGATATGGAAGTCTCACTGCGACAGCGCGGAATTAAGATCATCCGATCCTACCACAATTTTGAGTGTGTTCCTGCCGATATCTTTGGAAGAATCAGCAAGCTTGCTGCAAAAGGTGACATCCCCAAGGTTGCAGTCACCCCGAACAATCTCATGGACATCATCACGCTTTTCCGCGTACAACAAGAACTTTCCGATGTACAGGAGAAGATTATCATCGGCATGGGAGAGTTTGGCATCTGTACCCGTATCCTGTACAAGAAGTGCGGGAGTCTTCTCAGCTTCTGTTCAGACAGTCAGGCCGCTCCCGGCCATGTGGGAGCACAGGCTATGAGTACGCTGTACCGCGCTGACAAGCTCGATGAGAAGACTCACATCTTCGGCATCATCGGCAATCCTGTGTATCATACGGCAAGCCCGAAAATCCATAACCCTGGGTTTGAAGCGATCCGCTACAACGCTGTCTATGTTCCGTTTTTGGTGGACTCGGTACGGGCCTTCTTCAAGTTGGCTGAGATGCTCCAGATTCATGGCTTTTCGGTCACCGTTCCCCACAAACGAAGCGTGCAACCCTATCTGGGCCGTATCACCCGTGAGGTGAAACAGATAGGATCGTGCAATACGGTTGTCCGCATCCAGAACATGTGGAAGGGAATGAATACCGATTACTACGGCTTTCTGGCTCCGATTTCTGAGGAGATCGGCAAAGGAGCAATCCGTCATGCACTGGTCATTGGAGCCGGAGGTGCCAGTCGGGCAGTAGTCTGGGCTCTGCACAACCATGGGGTGAAGGTAACCATCCTCAACCGTAGCCAGGAGCATGCTCGCTCACTGGCCTCTGAGACGATGAGCAACTATGACACCCTTGAGAGAGGACACCTCTACAACGGGGCAGCAGATTTGGTGGTACAGACCACCAGTGTGGGAATGGGGGAACTGAGCTCGATGGATCCCTGTCCTTCCTTCTCTTTCACCGGAAATGAGATTGCCTATGAGCTGGTCTATGAACCGAAGGAAACGGTCTTTCTGAAGAAGGCCAAGGATGCCGGGTGCCGGATAGTCAACGGTTCACAGATGTTGATGGAACAAGGCAAGCTTCAGTTCGAAGCCTTCACCGGCTATCACTACCCGCACTGGATTCAGGCAGACCTCTGATCAGGCGAGGTGGATCCTCACCAAACGAACCAAGAATATTTTGCTGACGGGAATGATTTTCACTTCCATCGTCGGCATCACTGCCGCCTTCAGCAGGGCCTCTTTCTGCGGCGTATAGGCAACCTCCAAGGCCTGGACAACCAGTTCTTGGTCGGTTAGTTGCAATTCGAGGGCGATGTTTGTTTTTCCTGAAGCCTGCCTGCAAAGGCTGACTTTTCCCTGGTAATCGAACCCCCCTGCTTCCAAAACGGTGTTCAGCACCTGAGCAACTATCTGTTCCTTTGTCAAAATCATTCTGGCATGATAGCGATGCTCGAGGTCTGAGCGTTGTTCATCGGTAAGCTTGGCTGTTTGGATTGCTTCCAGCAACCGCTTATCGAGGAAGGCGCTTGGCTTGGACCCGACCAAGGGGGGCAGTGAAGGCTCTGCACAGGTACGAGCATTCTCCAGCATTTGGGTGAAGAGAGGATTCTCCACAGGTCGTTTGACCTCTATGTGCTCATGGCGCTTGGTCGAGCCAAGCAATTGGCCCGAGTCAACCAGTATCTGCCTCCACAACTCCTCCGTATCACGGCGCATAAGAAAAATGGTGGGACTGAGAGAGGAGAGCACGTGTTCCTTCAGTGAGGGGAGATTGGTCAAGAGATTGGCTGTGCGCTCATCGCAACTGAGTATCAGCGCATCATAGATGGCTATGCGCCGATACCGCTCATGCAGCAAGCTGAGCTGTTTGAGAAGCGTTGTGGCAGAGGATGCGCGGCTGTTGGTATGCAGGTAGTGTTCAATTTCATTGAAGGTAAGTCCTGAATCCAGCGCCAAGACAAAACTCTCCTTGGTCACACGATAACGCTTCTGATGGTCAAGAACCTCAATCTCAGCAATTCTGTAAAGCATGTCATCAGGCAGACAGGTTCCCTCATAGCTGATGGTTTGGTCACTGTCCACCAAGAGGCCACTGTGTGGGTGATCCGTATCGAGGGCAGAGACATGCCAGACCTCATCAAGGGAGATGACACCCCACGTAGAGAGTTCGGAGAGGAGGGAAGGAGCACTTTCCAAGTGGTGTTTCACCGCCAGCGATCCTATGAGCAGTTTCAGTGAGTTCGTATCCAAGCTTCCGATTATTCCCAGAATTGCGAGCAGGTCGAAAGCGAACGCCATATTCTCCAACCCCAGCTGATGGCAGAGCAGCAAGCAGAGCAGCTGCCTGTCATTGAGGGTAAGCAGTGCAGAGGCCTTCTGGTCATTGATCTGGACATGCTTCTCTCCCTCAAGTACACAGAGGGAAAGCAATGCTTTGCCCAACGCGTTGAACAGTTGCTCCAACGGTTCAGGTGCAAAGGTGGGAAAGTGACGCTGGTACTCTTCACGGAAGGCGATTTTCCCTTCCTTGCGGATCAGACTCAAGAATGAGCGAAGAAACTCTGTACTGCAGTAAGGAGAATTTCTGCATGCATGTGCATGTTCTCCGAACAGAGGAGTCAATGATGTACATTCCGACAATTGCTCCTCGATCAAAGGATTGCATACCAGATAGCCGTTGTTGTTGAGCAATACCATCCTCTGCTGGAGGTTGGACACTCGCCTGAGCAGGGTGCCATAACTCCATCGACTCTTCAAAAGTCTGGTCACATCCTCTGCGCGTACAGATCCGGTCACCTGGATAAGACTGAGGATCACCAGATCCATTTCATCCAGCATAGCGAGCATGTTCTCCTGGATGTGTTTCTGGCAGAAGAATGTGCAGAGTCGACCGGTTAGCTGTGGCTTGTGGAACGGAGTGCTTACCAGTCCCAGGTAATTGCGTACGAGAAAAAAGTAGTTGTCTTCGCTGTACCGGCTGATCAGTGTCTTGAACGACTCTTGTGCTTGCTCATTCAATTGTTCCATACCTCAATCTCATACGAGTACCCTTGCTCTGCAAGGAACTTTTGTCGGTTGGCAGCGAACTCTTCCTCATTGGAGTAGCGTGTGACTACCGAGTAGAAGAAACTTGAGCGATTCTTCGGCCTGAGGATTCTTCCCAACCTCTGTGCCTCTTCACTTCGTGAGCCGAACGTACCAGATACCTGGATTGCCACCGAGGCATCAGGAAGATCGATGGCAAAGTTGGCAACTTTGCTCACGACCAGGATTCTGGTGGAACCGTCCCTGAAAGCACGATAGAGCTCCTCCCGTTTTGCGTTGGGGGTGCTGCCGGTAATGATGGGAAGCTTGAAAGCATCTGCAATGTGCTTCAGCTGATCAAGATATTGACCGATGATCAGGATGAAATCATCAGGGTGCCGATTGACCAACTCCTTCACCACCTCCAGCTTGAGCGGGTTCTCGCTGGCCATCCGGTACTTCTCCCGTTTTGTTCCCAGTGCATAGGGGATTTCCAACTCCTTGGGCAAGTCAATGCGGATCTCATGGCAGTACGCCTCGGCAATGAATCCCTGCTGTTGCAGTTCGTTCCAGGGCACATCGAATCGCTTGGGTCCCACAAGGCTGAAAACCTCGTCTTCCCTCCCGTCCTCACGCACCAAGGTGGCGGTGAGTCCTACCCGGTAGACAGCCTGCAGTTCTGCAGTGATCTTGAAGACCGGGGCTGGAAGCATATGCACCTCATCATAGATGATGAGTCCCCAGTTGCCCTTGGTCAAAAGATCGAGATGAGGAAATGGGCCCTCCTTGTCAGGTCGGTAGGTGAGCACCTGGTAGGTGCAGACGGTGATCTCTCTGGGGTCCTTGCGTTCACCGGTATACTCTCCGACTTGCTCTTCCGTCAGGTCGGTCTTGTCCAAAATCTCCTGCATCCACTGGTGCACGGCTGCAACGTTGGTGGTTACCACCAGTGTCCGCGTAGCCAATCTTTGCATGATCTCCATGCCCACCACCGTTTTGCCGGACCCACAGGGAAGCACGATGGTACCAAAGCCGCAACCTGGACCCAAATCGCCCAGCAGGGCGTCTGCTGACATCTTTTGGTATGGTCTTACGACAAAGTCCTTGCCTGATCGGGTTTGCTTTCTCAGGGCAAGCGGCACGTGAGGTCCTGCCGAGAGGCGGATGCGGTCGTCGACAGGGTAACCAATCTTGATCAGCTGAAGCTTCACTTCTCCTCTGGCATAGGTCTCGAGCAGGAACGTTCGGCTATCCTTGAGCACGAGAAGCTTGGAGAGCGCTCGTCGCTGGCTCAATTCGCTTTTGATGCGTTCACTGTCAACTTCGAGTCGGTAGTAGCGAGGGTCGTCACTTTCGGTAAGCCTGACCTTGCCCCACCGGGAAGCCATATCTTTCACATAGAAGTAGACACTCTCGGCGATAGGGAATTTGCTCCAGTAGGTAAGCCTGTCAAGGATGGTTTCCAACTTGATTCCACTTGCTGCGGCGTTCCACAACGAGATGGCGCTGAGCGTATAGGTATGCATATGCTCGGGGCTTTTGATAAGCTCGCAAAAGCGGACCAAATCCGCCCGGCACTCCTCGCTTCGCGGATGGTGGACATCCAAAAGCAGTGTCTTGTCACTTTGGACGATCAGGGGGGTATCTTGCATCATGCTCTTCCAAAGGCGGTGTAGTAGAGATCGAGCAACGTAATGGCAACCATGGCTTCCACAACCACTACCGCTCGGCCGCAGATGCAGGGGTCATGCCGACCTTGCACTTCAAGGGTTACCGTCTCGTTGGCCTTGTTCACCGTCAACTGGGGCTTTCCTATGGATGATGTCGGCTTGATCGCTGCCTGCAGGACGAGCTCCTGTCCGCTGGAGATCCCACCAAGGACGCCCCCAGCATGGTTGGAGAGAAAGCCCTCACTGGTTCGCTGGTCATTGCATTCGCTTCCCCGCATCGTTGCACAGGCAAACCCGTCACCAAACTGGATTCCTTTCACCGCACCGATGCTCATCACCGCATGCGAGAGCAGGGCATCGAGCTTGCCGAAGACCGGTTCTCCCAACCCGACCGGAAGCCCTTGGACACGGCATTCGATCACCCCTCCGATACTGTCCTTTTGCTGGCGTACCTCTTCGATCAGAGAGACCATGGCCTGGGCAGCCTCACGGTCGGGGCAGGAGAGCAAAGGCTCCCGGTCATCCCAATGTCGTTTCTCTGCCTTGATAGGACCTACCTGTACCGTCCCGGCAGTTATCTGGATTCCCCGCTTTGCGAGCAGTTGTTTTGCCAAGGCTCCGGCAGCCACCCGAGCACTGGTCTCCCTGCCAGAGGAACGGCCGCCGCCGCGAATGTCCCGTCTTCCATACTTTTGTTCAAAAGTCCAGTCAGCATGTCCGGGACGAAAGACATCCTTGAGGTGCGAGTAGTCTGCACTGCGCTGATTGGTGCTGTAGAGAATCATGGCGATGGGCGTACCGGTGGTGTAGCCTTCATAGAGGCCGGAGAGAACGGAGAGTTTGTCTATTTCATTGCGTTCGGTCCCCGTCGGGTTTGAGCCGGGACGGCGCCTGTCCATTTCCCGTTGCAAAGCTTCCTGGTCAACAAGGAATCCTGGTTCTACGCCATCGACGACGACCCCGAGGGCATCACCATGCGACTCACCAAATGTGGTGATGGTAAATGCTGTGCCGAAACTGTTGTGTCCCATTTCATACCTCGCTCTGTAGCGTTTCGACAAGGAATCTTGCCGTATCGTGGAGATCCGGATAATTGGGCAATTCTACCATGAAATCACAGATGTTTCCATAGCGCTCATGGCGTTTGGCATAGAGGGTACTGAAAGAAGCCTTGGGATCGTGAGCATCCAAGAAGGGGGGTATCCCCCCGCTCATGATGCGCTGGAAGAGAATTTCTTCGGGAACCACCAAGTAAATGAGCTTCCCGTTTGCCTTGACCAGGTCGATCAGATTTTGGTTGTCTGCAGCTCCTCCACCCAAGCTGACCACCGCTCTTCTGTCAGTGTTTCTCAAAAAGGAGGTGAGGGCTTTCACTTCCTCCTGCATGAACGCATCTTTGCCCCGCTCACGATAGAAAGAGCGAATGGACGGGTAGGGGACTTGCTGGAGGACCAATTCATCAAGGTCAGCCCAAACCAAGCCTCTCGCTTGGGCAAAGAGATGCCCAAGCGTCGATTTTCCGCTGTGCTTGATGCCACAGAAAAACAGGTGGTCGCTCATGCTCAGCGCTGGTCGAAGAGATCAGTCCAAGCTGGACTGTACGCATCCATGGTGGGTACCACAGCAGGCTGGTTGGTGTAGTACTGTTTCCTTCTCGTTTCCTTTCGCTGGTGTACCGAAGCCTCTACAGCCATCTGGTAGCGTGCTTCGAAGAGATTTTTGCGTACCTGTTCCTCATAATGGTTGACCCTGATGGTTTTCTTCAATGCGAAGTGGAACGTAACGATCATGGCATACCAGAAGAGGGAGAGCAGCAGTGGTTGGAGATCGAAATAGGTATAGGGGAGGCTGACCTGGGAAATGTCGCTTGCCACCTGGTAAAGGTTGAGCGCGTTGGGCCAGAGGATGAAGAGCGTAAGGAAAAGAGGCACAATCCAGTAGAGGCCTTGGCGGGAGAAAAGGAATCTCAGGCAGGCGGCAAAGGCGAGGAAATTCAGAAGCAGGCACACCAAGGGCAGTGCATAGATCTCAACCATGGAACCTCCGCTATCCAAAGAGTCTTCTGTCATGATACCATAGGCTACCTATTTGGGGAATAACATGGAATTACAAAACAAGATCTCCCAGACACAGCTTGTTGAGCGCAGAATACCAAAGAGTGAGGATGTTCGAGGGCCTTTCTACCGCGATACCACCGCCATCATCCACTCTTCGCCTTTTCGCAGGCTCAAGCACAAGACCCAAGTCTTTTTCGCTCCGAGCAACGACCATATCTGCACCCGGATGGAACACTGTCTTCATGTGGCATCCATCGCCTCTTCCATTTGCAGAGGCCTTGGTCTGGATAGTGAGTTGGCTTGGGCAATTGGGATGGGTCACGACCTGGGACATACCCCGTTTGGACACACAGGGGAGAAAATCCTCTCACAGGCAATGCAGAAGGCAAATTTCCCCCCCTTTGAACATGAGGTGAACAGCCTTCGGGTAGTCGACTTTCTCAGCAACCAAGGCCAGGGTCTGAATCTTACCTATGCGGTTCGTGATGGAATTGTCTGTCACAATGGCGAGCATCTGGTAAAGGCGATAAAGCCGACTTTTGCCGTGAGGGACCTGAGCAGGATCACCAGCAGAAAGGGTCTGCTTCCTGCTACCTATGAGGCAGCAGTGGTACGTTTCAGCGACACCATAGCCTACCTTGGCAGGGATTTTGAGGATGCCTGTCGGCTGGGCCTTGTACGCAAGGAAGAGTTGCCCGATGAGGTTGCACGTCATTTGGGCCGGCGCAACGCACAGATCATCGATACGCTGGTGGTGGATGTCATCGAGCACTCCAATGAAAAAGAGGGCATCTGTTTCAGCGATGAGCTCTTCCCGTATGTGGAGGCCATGATCAAGTTCAACTACACCCACATCTACAAAAGTCCGATGCTTGCAGGGTATGAACGCTACTTTTCACGGCTCTTCACGCTCATCCTCGATTACCTAGGCATGCTTATGGA
>JAAYQY010000118.1 GCA_012519125.1 Spirochaetales bacterium | reverse complement strand
CCGGGGTTCTTGCCGACACCAAGCTTGACGCGGGTCATCTCAGGATTGCCGTAGGCACCGGTATTGGCACCATCAAGCAGGGCCATGCCGGCCACACCACACTTGCCGGTCTCCAGGGTAAGGGCTACCAGCTCGTCCACACTCTTCGTTTCAAGGGTATCTGCAAGTGCCTTCTGGATGAAGGTATCGAGCTCCTCGTTGTCCTGGATGAGGTTGTTTGCATGCTTGCTGTAAGCACTCACACCCTTCAGGCCGTAGACAATCAGTTCCTTGAGACTGCGTGCATCCTCGTTGGTCTCACTGAGCACGCCAACCTTCTTGGCAAGCTCTGCATAGGTGGAAACATCGGTATTGTCAAAGAGAGCAGCTTCAGAAAGACCACTCTTGTCGGAGAGGGAAGAGAGCAGCTCTTTTTTGGCTGCAATGGTGAGAAGAATTCTCTCCACCACTTTCTCATCGTCAAAGTTTGCATTGGTGATGGTCTGGAAAAGATTGTACGTGACGATGTGGTTGACGTCCTTGCCAACAGCCTTGCCTTCTGCACGAAGCTTAGTGGTCACCTGACTCAAGCCCTTGGTAACCCAGATCATGAGATCCATCAGGTTTGAGGTCTCAGGCTGCTTGCCGCAGACACCTACCTGCGTACATCCGAAATTACGGGCGGTCTCCTGGCACTGGAAACAGAACATCTTGTTGTCCATTCGTTTTCTCCTTGGTTTTTCTTAAAAAATGACTACCAGAAACATCTTGAAACGCTCTGGTGCGAATACTGCATGCGGGACACTGCTGGGCATCAGAATCGACTCCCCTGCCTTCAGCAGAAACTTCTTTCCATCAATGGTGACTTCTCCCACCCCGTCAAGGGCAACGACCAGAGCATCACCGCCACTGGCGTGAGTGCTGATCTCTTCCCCTTTCTCGAAAGCAAAGAGCGTGAGGCTATGATGCTTGTCTTGGGCGAGCGTCTTGCTAACCACCTGGCCTTCCTGGTAGCTTACCTGGTCGGCAAAAAGCAACACCTCGCTGCTTTTGAAATTCTTGATCATACCGTTTGGCTCCTCTTTGAGAGTATGGTTGTACCGTACACGACATTTCTTTTTCTGTATGTTGTATTTCCAACATAACAGGAAAGCTCACACTTTTTCTCAAAACCTTGTCCTTGCCTGGAAAACCTCCTATACTCAGCCGTATGAATGGTGGGGGTGCACACGCTTGGGAATCGTAGAACTACTCTTGGTCTCTGTAGGACTTGCCATGGATGCCTTTGCCGTCTCTTTGTGCAAGGGACTGAGGATGCGGAAGATCAACTACAGCCAAGCCTTCGTCATTGCCCTCTTCTTCGGCTTTTTCCAAGCTGCCATGCCGCTACTGGGCTGGCTGCTGGGTATTCAATTTGAGCGGTACATCACCGCCGTCGACCATTGGATCGCGTTCATCCTCCTTTCCATCATCGGATCAAAAATGCTCTACGACTCGCTGACCGAGGACCCCTCCTGCCCCATCGAAACCGTAACCCGGCTCGACATGAAGGAGTTGCTCCTTCTCTCCATCGCCACCAGCATCGATGCGCTGGCAGTCGGCATCACCTTCGCCTTCCTCAAAACAGACATCTTTCTTGCCGTCTCGATGATCGGGGTGGTTACCTTCCTCCTCTGTTTGGGAGCCGTTGCCATTGGCAACCGCTTCGGCAACCGTCTGCAAAGCAAGGCGGGAATCCTTGGTGGGGTGGTGTTGATCCTCATCGGATTGAAGATCCTCCTCTCCCACCTGAGCATCATCCCCTTCTAGTTCTTGTCATCCTCCGGCTCTCCACGCGTCACCTTCCCCATCAGGAAGAAAGCAATGAGCATGGCCACCGAGCCGTACAGGAAGATTGCCCTGAATCCAAAGAGATCTATGAATGCACCCGTAATGGGGGGCGAAATAATCGAAGCAAGCTGACTGAAGAAATAGTAGAGGCCTGTGTAGATGCCTACCGTCTGGTAAGTGGACATCTGCCAGAGCATGGGGAAGCTGTTGGTCACCACCGATACCCAGAAAATGCCGAAACAGAAGAGCAAGGCCCAGAACGTATACTGTCTGAGAGCGGCGCTCAAGCCGGCTGTAATGGGATCGTGGAAGAAGATGAGGGCAAGCAACACCACAAGTATCGAGAGAGAGACCCTGATCGTCTTCTTGCGTCCGATGCGATGGGCAACGATGCCTGAAGGAATGGCAAAAATTGCATAGGCGATGCCAACCATACCTGCCGCAAGGCTTGCAGTCCCGCTGCTGGTCTTGAGGATATCCTTTGAATACAGGCCTACAAAGGGAAGAATGCCCTGGTAGCCGATGAACCAGAAGAGCAAGGAGAGAAGGATGAAGAGAGCACTCTTGTCCTTCTCTGAGAAGATTACTTGCAGTGAGTGGAGGATCGGTTCCTTCTTTTCGCTCTCATTCAGTTCCACTGCCTTCTTCTCCTTGACGAAGAAGAAGAGCAAGAGCACCGCAACAAGGACCAAGACAGAAGAGATGGGGAAAGCCAGGATGTCGGTGGTTGGACCAAGACCGGGAAGGTTTATGGGAATATCCATGAGCCGGGCAAGACCAACGGTACCCACGATGGTGGCGATGCCACCCATGGTGTTGATGACCCCATTGGCCTCACTGCGCAAATCGCCGGGGATCATATCGGGCATAAGTGCCACTACCGGGCCGCGAACAGCCTGCTTGAAGAGGTTCAGAATGAAGACCAACACAATCAGAAGCCAAAGGCTGGAGAGTGCGGAAAAAGGAATGAGACCAAAGGCCACCGCGGTAACCGGCAAGCAGACCAGGATGAAAGGCATCCTTCGCCCGATGCGAGTCCGGGTGCGGTCGCTTATGGCACTGAACACCGGAATCAGGAAGATGGCAAGCATGTTGTCAAAGGTCATGATCGAACCGATCAAGGCCTTCGATTCAATGAATCTTGCCAGAAAAATCGGCACATAAGTATCGTACAAGGGGTCCATCAACCCCATGGTGAAGAATCCAAGTCCAATAAGGAAGGTCGTCAGGTAGTATCCCTTCAGACCCCGTTTCTGTTGTTTGGCCATACCACATCTCCTTGCATACACGCGCACGTGGCTTCAGTGTACCATGAAATGACAAACCTGCAGATAGGAAACCAAGGCTCTGGACGAAATTCCCACTTTACGGTACACCAAGGTCATGCACGAGACACCGAGCGATGGGCTCATCACCACAAAAGAAGAACTCGAACACCACCTCAGCCTCACCGAAGAGGAGTTGGCGTTCGACTACCATACCACCCAGGTCCTGCCGCTGCGCATCCCCTCCAATTTTTTGGATCTGATCGACACAAACAACCCGCAGGATCCCATAAGGCGCCAAGTGGTACCCACCTCAGCTGAGCTTTTCAGCCATCCCCAGGAAGATCTCGATCCGCTTGCAGAAGTGAGCCACAGCGTCACCCAGCGGCTCATCCACCGCTACCAAAGCCGTGTGGCTTTCCTTACCACCGACATCTGCCCCATTCACTGCCGCCACTGTTTCCGCCGGCGCTTCACCGGGACCTTCCAGGGACCGGCAACCGATGAGCAGATTGAGGAGGCATCAGCCTATGTGGCCGAGCATCCCGAGGTAAAGGAGATCCTTTTCACAGGAGGAGACGTTCTTACCCTCTCAGATGCACGACTCAAGCAGATGATCGCGGCCTTTCGCAGCAAGCGCAAAGATTTGGTTATACGCCTGTGCACCCGAATGCCTGCATCCTATCCGATGCGGATCACCAAAGCGCTCATCACCATGCTCGGAGAGTTCTCCACTGCCCCCTTCTATCTGATGACTCAGTTCAACCACCCCAGGGAGTTGACCGAGCAAGCCATCAAGGCAGTCAGCCTCTTTGTAAATGCCGGAATACCGGCCATGAACCAGACGGTGCTGCTCAAAGGGGTGAATGACAGCGTGGATGTGTTGGAAACGCTCTGCAATCAACTGGTCTTCAACCGTATCAAGCCCTACTACCTGTTCCAAGGGGATTTGGTGAGTGGGACTTCCCATTTCAGGGTTCCTCTCCAGACCGGTCTTGCGCTGGAACAAGAACTGCGCAGGCGCCTCAGCGGCCTTGCGATGCCCCTCTACGCAATAGATCTTCCCGAAGGCGGCGGAAAAGTACCCCTGAACCAGGGGTACCTAACCGAGCAATCGGGATGTGGGGTATGGACTTTCAGGACGGTGGAAGGAGAACTACGCTCCTATCCAGATCCTGAGGTCTAAGGAGCAATCCTTCTGAGAACCTCGTCGATGGCTTGTTTGCGGATCTCCTGACGCTGGGCCTCATATTCGTCCGGATCAAGGAAGACCACTTGCTGCTCCTCCTCGAAATCAGGAAGTGTGATGACCTCCTGTCCCTCTTTGATCACCGGCTCTGGCTCAACAGGAACGGGCTCTGGTTCCACGACTTCAACGACAACAGGTTCCGGCTCTGCTACCACTGGTTCGGCAGGGGATACAACAGGCTTTGCTATCGCCGGAGCGGGAGCGACAACCGGTTGCTGCACAACTTCCGGTACACTCTCAACCTGAGGCACTACCTTCACAGATGGCTTGGGGGTGGAAGGAGCTGCAGGAACACGAACCAACGGCATTTGCGCTACGTACGCATCGATGCGTGTGCGTACTGTCTCCTCAAGGTCATCAAGGAGAGTGGGAACCAGATCCTGAACAATCTGCTGGCGGTAGGCGGT
>JAAYQY010000014.1 GCA_012519125.1 Spirochaetales bacterium | reverse complement strand
TCCTTTCTGGTCAAATCAACATCCTGGCCTGCGGTGTAGAACTTCTTGTCGAGTGCAGCCTGGAAGGTGCCGGTGTCGCCACCTGCTGCGCAGCTGTTGATGAAGAGGCATCCCTTCTCATACTGCTGGCGGGCAAGCTCGTTTGCGAGAGCCACTTCCGAATAGCCGTTTACGTAGTTGAAGGTGAATTTGGCCTTCGGGTCGAGCGAGAGGACACCCTGTGCAAAGCCGTATCTCCACTTGAAGGAGGATGCGCTCTGGCTTACGTTGATCGAGCCGTAGTTGTGGCTGGCTCCGTCAACGGTAAGGGCTGCGATGACACCGATGAGATAGGCGCCTTCGGCTTCATAGTAGTTGACGCACTTTACTTTCGGCGAATCCACCATGGTGTCGATGATGCCGAATGAAATGTCGTCATAGATTTCTGCAAGTTCACTGATGATGGAACCTGCTTCCCAGGAAGCACCCAGGATAAGGTCGTACCCCTCATTGGCTGCTGCACGAGCGTTTGATTCATACTCAGAGGTATCCTTGCACTCAACAACGGTGCCCTTGATTCCCCATTTTGCACAAGCGCTTTCAAAGCCGGCAATTCCTTCATTGATGAAAACGGACGTTCCCTTGGGATTTGTGATAAGGGCGGCAGTCACAGTCTTCTTGGCAGATGATTCCTTGTCCCCACCGGCGAATGCACAAGAAAGAGAAACAGCAATCACCAAAAGCACCATCAAAATCTTTTTCATTTCCCACTCCTTTCATAAGCAAACGTTGCAATTCTTTTATTAGTATTGACTCAGTTTGTGCACAAGTCAAATATTTTTTTTGGGTAAAGCCAAACTTTTTCTCTATATTTGTGGGTGTTAACAGATTTTCTTCTATATTTCTGCAAATAAATGTTTATTTGCCAACAATTGGGTGATATATTTTATGAATATGAAAGCCAAGGAACGAATACAGAGCATCATCAACCAGATTCCGTACAACGGGTTCATCATGATCAAGGACCTGAGTACGAGTTTCAATGTCACCGAAGAGACCATACGCAGGGATCTGAACAAGATCGTGGATATGAATATCGGGGTGAGAAAAGCCCATGGGGGGGCATACCGCATCCACCAGAGTGATCTGGCCGCCCCACAGTGTTTCAGGCAGATGATGCTGCCGGGCATCAAGCAGCGTTTTGCTGCGTTCTGCGCCTCACTCATCACCGCAGACAGTTGCATCATGCTGGATTCCAGCACCACCTCCTGCTACATAGCGAACAAGATCAAGGAGATGAACAAGCGGGTAACAGTCATCACCAACTCCATTTCCACGGCAGGGAGTTTTGGTGATTCTGAGAATATCGAGGTCATCTGTGTAGGGGGGAACCTGCGTAAGCTCAATGGGTCCCTGGTGGGGCCCAATGCAATCGCTACATTGGAGAAGTATTGTGCCGACTACTGTTTTGTCAGCCCTCCTTCTGTTGATGTAAAGTTCGGTCTTACCGATCACAATGAGGAAGAGGCCCGGATACGGGAGTGTATGATCAGGCAGTCGAAGAAGTGCTATGTGGTTGCGGACCATACGAAATTCGGTTGGTCCGGGGTGCATCGCATTGCCACCATCGATTCGATGGATATGATCATTACCGATAGCGAAATTGAGCAAAAATGGGTACAGTGGTTCAAGACCATAGGAATTGAATACAAGTGTTGCTAAGGAGTCGAAATCATGGAAAGAGCTGACAAAGACCTTGCGTTCATGCTTCAGTATGAGAATGTTGCTTGGTATGATGCTGGTGAAGTAAGAATCCTGGACAGGAGAGTCTATCCTGCAAGAAAGGCCTTTGTGGTGTGCAAGCACCATACCGAGGTGATGCAGGCGATCAGGGATATGGTGACCCAGAGTGCCGGTCCCTATACTGCAGCTCCGATGGGCATGGCTTTGGCTGCCTGGGAGTGCAAGGGCCTTTCAGCTGAAAAGCAGCTTGCCTATCTCAAAAAGGCAGCAAACACCATCGCCGATGCCCGCCCAACTACCAAGACAAGGATGATTCAGGTCACCGATGCGTGCATTCCGGTTGCACAAAAAGCACTGGTTGAAGGAAGACCTGTTGATATCGCAATCCGTGAGCATGTGGTGGAGGCGAACAATGCCCGATACAACAAGATTGCGAGAACTGCTGAGTATCTGGTGGATATGTTCCCCCAGAATGGGACGGTCATGACGCAGTGTTTTGCCGAGACCATCGTGGGCATGATGCTCAAGGTGTGCAAGCAGCGGGGAAACAACATCAAGCTGTTCTGCCCGGAGACCAGACCCTATTTCCAGGGGGCCAGGCTTACGGCAACGGTTTGCAGTGAGATGGGTTTTGATACCACGGTCATCACGGACAACATGCCGGCCTTTGTCATGGCCAATGAGCATGTCGATGTGGTTACCTGTGCTGCCGACGCAATTTCTTGCGATGGCTATGTGTTCAATAAGGTGGGCACCAGCCAGATTGCCATTTGTGCCAAGCACTTCGGAATTCCTTTGTTTGTCAGCGGTGCTCCGGATATCGGGCATCCCACCTATGATACGGTCACCATCGAGATGCGTGATCCCGATTTCTCCCTCCAGGCAATGGGAGTGAGAACTGCCATTGAGGGAACGGGAATCAAAGGCTACTACCCTGCTTTTGATATGACTCCCCCTCACCTGATCTCCGGTATCGTAACAGAGAGGGGCATTTTCTCACCCTATGATCTGAACAGGTATCCTTCAGCTGGTGGCAGCGGAGAGTTTGTCTGCTGATATAACGACAGATCCAAAAGACTTCTGAATATGGTAATCGGGGGAGAATCCTTAGGTTACCATAGTTGTCTAAAGAAATTCAGACACCTAAGTCAAATCGTGGTCTTCTCAGTTGCTAAGTGAATGCAATCAACAACGGACACAAGGCATTAACATCCGGCCACATGGATTCTATACTTCTATCACCAATCTAATCCATGGGTACTTTTCATTCCCTCTGATTCACAGGAGACTTTTCTGATAATCCGACTGCTACCTTCACACGGCAGCACTCGCCTTGAGATAGCAAAGGACCAATCCGAAGACTGGTCCTTGATGGGCGCGATTGGGTTTGAACCAACGACTTCTACCGTGTGAAGGTAGCACTCTCCCGCTGAGTTACGCGCCC
>JAAYQY010000117.1 GCA_012519125.1 Spirochaetales bacterium | reverse complement strand
TTTGCCCCGATCGGGATGAGCAGGCGATCGCTTCCGTAGGTATTTTCGACCTTCCATCTCCCATTCTCTTGTTGCTTCGCCTTCACCACGGCGAGGGCTTCCTCCATGCGCACATCCTTCACGCCTAATGAGGTGAGAATGTCCAGTATCTCCAAGATATCCGTTTGGTACATCAAGGGAAAAGCGAAATTGAGCCAGCCTGGCTTGGTATTCCGACTGAGGTTGTGGCTGCGCTTGTGGACGTGATGGATCAAGACAAACTCAATCGCCTTATCCATAGTGGTCTTGAGATCTACATCCCACTGCGAGGGTTCGATGGCAGCAAAGGCTTTGAGACTCTTCACCACTGCCATATGGCAGGTGTGCTTACCCCAGCACTCCTCATAGCGATTATACGGAGGAACCTGTGGTTCAACCTCTTCCCCATCATTGAGAACGAGAAAGTGAACCAGATACGAGAGCGCTTTCTTCAGCCTTGGGTCATCCTGATAGCCCAGATTGCAAAGACTATAGACCAAGTTCCCCGTCAGGCAGGGAATGACTTCGGTGTTCCGGCCACCCCCAGCCTTACAGGAGTGCATGGCAAAGCCACCATCTGTGCGCTCTTGTGCGTGTTCAAACAGGTATTCGGCGTATACATCTATGGCAGCATTTCGCTCTGCTCCCACTTCAGCAAGCGTCAAGAGTGACCAGACCAGCCCTTTATATTTGTAGACATAGTACCGGTTGAATGTCTTGCGATACTCAGGGCTCTCCATTGCCTCCAACAGAGAGGGAACATACCCTATGGTTGCAATCTGTTCTTTCTCTGCTGTAAGCAGAGGATTGTGAGGAGGAACATCAAGAATATCCTTGCGGGTGAAATACCGGATCGATGGGTTTTGGGAGGAGAGAAGCCAGTCGGTTGGATCAGCTTTGAGGTGAGTTCTCCACTCCATCACCGGTCTCCAGACTGCAGGCGAAGCGCAATCAAAGTCTGGACATCCTTGAGAATGGTGCCATCAAGGACTTCGATCATCAGCCAGCGGCCGATCGCCATCGCACGCGCATGAGTGAACAAGCCTACTACGTACTCGCTGAGCTCTCCTTCAGAGATAAGGTTGAGGACAGATTTTTCCTCTTTTGTCCCGATAACCACCAGAGCGATGAAGAAATCCTGCATTGGGTAGAGGGTGCATAGGGCCTTTCCTCCCTTGCGGTACTTCACATTCCAACCCGGTTGTGCTGCACAGGAGCTGTAGGAGAGATCTCCTCCCTTTCCACTCAAAGTTGAAAGATAGGAGTTCAGTTCATCCCATAGGACAACGCCCTTTCCTACATAGGTGCGAATGTCCTGCCAAGATGGCTGGTGCTTGTCCCCAAAGGCTTCATACCATTGCATGCAATCCCCCATTTTTAAAGACATTTCGCTATCCAGTATACACCTACTCACGCTCCTGTAAAGGGAACGACCGGAAGGATATACGATGTGGGGAGGAGGAAATCAGGCTAAGTCGTAATCGAGTTTGAGGACGATATTCTGGGAGAAGTCGCCGAAGTGCTCACCAAAAAGGCTGACACCACCGACAAATTCTGCATCTTCCTTGATGCCAATTTTTACGCTGATGAAGCACTGGTTCTTGATATGAAGGTCATCAATGACCGTAGAAGAGAGTTCGGCATCATCGAGGAACGTACCCTCGTGGGAGACCACCCAACTCTTGAGCAAACCATATTGGTTGAGCGATTCAGGCCACCAAGAGGGGTTGAATTTACCCCTCCGGCCTCCAAGATCCCCTGGGCTGGTCCAGGTACCAACCTCGACACCATTGATCCAGACGGTGATGTCACTCGGCCAGTCATTACGATAAAAGGGAGCCTCGCTACAGGACTCGAAGGAGAGATCGAGGCGCTTGAGTTTTCCACCGTTGACGACGGTGTTGGGGAAACGGTACTCAACAAAGCCCTTGTAGAACCAGAGCAGCTGCGCTGTGGTATGTTCGGGAAAGTAGAAAGAACAGGGTTGGTCGAAAATGCCGATGGCACTCTTCTCACTTACAATTCCGCAGGTGGGGTGTATCTCACAGTTGGCATAGTTGCCCACCGGCATGTCCAGAACCACAGAGTGCTCTTTGTTCTGCTGCATCTGCTCAAGCAGGAGTTTGACCACAACCCTATCGCAAGCACGGATGCTGACCTTCATCGCTCCTCGGATACCCGGCTGCGACTCGGTGTACAAGAGTCCTGCATTTTCCAAGATCCTCACATTGAGTGCTGCGGTGGAAGTAGGAAGATTCAACTGTTCGGCAATCTCATTGACACTGAGACTACGTACATTCAACAACTCAAGGATGTTGATCCTTGCCTCATTTGCAAGAGCCCGTGCAATACGAAGCATTTTTTTCTTGTCCGTAAAATCAAGAAAAATTTCCTGTAACATCCTTTACCACTCTCCTGTACTCAGAACACTCTAGCACAAAAAGGGAGAATGGATAACCTTTCATGACAAGAGGAGAGAAAATTCCTCAGTCGAGAATCAAGTGTACATAGCTGAGCTTTTCTACCGGCTTGCCGTCACTGATCCTGCTGATGCCCCCAAACCACGCTTCGCTGCATGCGAGGACGAACTCTGGGTCATCGATAGGAAATGAGGAAGCAGAACCAATGACACAGTCGATGGCACACATGGGACAACGAAGCGTCCGCTCTCGGGGAGGACGCTCAGCAATCCAAGAAAGTTTCGCTTCCTCGTTTGGTTTGAAGCTATGTCCGCAATAGAAACACACGCAATGCTCGCTGGCTCGAATGACCGACTCATGGGCAAACGTAGCATCATGAGCCTTCTTGAGGTAAGCAGGCGAAAAGCGCGAGCTGACATACGGAGCATTCGTTTTCTTTGGTTTCATCAGGTGCTTACCTTCCATCCATCCTCGATGAGCTCTTCAAGCGTTGCATAGGTTGCCTGAAGTGTATCACGCTCATAGTCATACACACGAAAGCAATCGGCAAGGGCATCCTCGAGTTTGATGTACCCAAACCGACCATCGAGATGGTCGAGGGTACATCCTTTGTTCTTCCCCGTCA
>JAAYQY010000116.1 GCA_012519125.1 Spirochaetales bacterium | reverse complement strand
TATAAGAGGAGATGCACACTATGGATTACAAGACTCGTATCACCCCCGCCAAGGAAGAGGCCGTCAAGCAGCTGAAGGATGAGTTCAGCCAGTACACCGGGTACATCTTCACCGACTACCGCGGAATGACTGTCGAACAGATCACCAACCTGCGCAGAACCCTGATGAAAAAGGATGCTGCCTATCGGGTTGTGAAGAATCGTTTTGCAAAGATCGCCCTGACCGAGCTCAACAACCAGGCTGATGAACAGCTGGTTGGTCCGACCGCCATTGCACTTGTTCGCGGAGATGAAGCAAATATCATCGCCAAGGACCTGTTCGCAATCGGCAAGGAAGGTGCTCCCCTCAAGGTGAAGGGCGCTATGCTCGATGGAAAGTTCTTCTCCCCCGAGGAAGTGGAGGCTTTCAGCAAGCTCCCGACCAAGTTGGAGTTGATCGCTTCCTTGATGGGCACCATGAAGGCCCCCGTGCAGAAGCTGGCAGCAACATTGCTTGCCTATGTCGAAAAGAATGGCGGATCGGTTTCCGCTACCGAAGAGAACTGAACACAGTCTTAGTCTTCACGGTAACCTGCTATGACTGTGCAGACAAAATTTGTATAAGGAGAAGATAATATGGCTACTAAAGAAGAGATTTTGGAATCGATCGCAAGTATGTCCGTCATGGAAGTCGCTGACCTCATCAAGATGATGGAAGAGAAGTTTGGTGTGCAGGCAGCTGCCGCCGCCGTTGCTGCAGGCCCCGTTGCTGAGGCTGCTGCTGTGGTGGAAGAGCCCACTGAATTCAACGTCATCCTCAAGGCTTGTGATCCCACAAAGAAGATTGCAGCAATCAAGGAAGTTCGCGCCATCACCGGTCTCGGCCTGAAGGAAGCGAAGGAACTTGTTGAAGCTGGTGACAAGGTTGTCAAGGAAAGCGCCAGTAAGGCCGATGCCGCAGCTCTCAAAGAGAAGCTCGAGGCAGCTGGTTGTACTGTCGAAGTAAAGCCCGTTGACTAATCTGAGTCGGGGGAGGCGGCCCTCGTGGCCGTTTCCCTGCTCGCGTTTTTTGCAAGTGGGCAAACGCCCGGTTTAGTGAGCCACCGGATAGACACCGGTGGCCTATTGTGTCTTTCGTTTTCCTCTTCACTGAGGATACTGTCTGCTTCTGAATTGACTTTGGAGGGTACATGATGGTTGCCAACGGCAAATCCATAACACGCACGTACATCGGTTCTGAATTACATGAAGTCTGTGAACTTCCCAACTTGATCGGAATCCAGCTTGATTCCTATGAAAGGTTTCTCCAGCTGGAGCGCATCATGCAGGGTATGGGTACGGATTCGTCGTACGGGCTTGAGGAAGTGTTCCAGTCGACATTTCCCATTGACAGCCCCAATGGTGAGATGCGTCTCGCCTACAAGGGCTACACCATTGATTATGAGAACATCAAATTCTCCGAAACGGAGTGCAAGAAGAAAGGTCGTTCCTACAGTGTACCCATAAAAGTCACGATCAGCCTCGAATTCTCCAACGGAGAGATGAGAGAGAAGGAGATTTTCTTCGGAGATATCCCGCTGATGACCGATCGAGGTACCTTTATCATCAATGGTGCCGAGCGCGTCGTGGTCAGCCAGATTCACCGCTCACCTGGTGTGATCTTTTCCAACGAGAAGGATGTGTACTCTTCGAGAATCATCCCGTATCGCGGCAGCTGGCTGGAATTTGAAATTGATGACAAGAAGCATCTGATCTTCACCAAGATCGATCGCAAAAAGCGTATTCTCGGTACGCTCTTTCTGCGCGCAATCGGCTTCGATACCCGAGAGAAGATCCTTGAGCAGTTCTATGCAGGGGAGGCCGTTGAGCTTGCTGACGACTCCGACCTGAAAGGCAGCCTCGAGAATCGCTATCTGTTCAAGGATGTCTACGCACAAGTGGACGGAGTGCAGAAGAAAGTACTGCGCGCCGGCGACATGCTGCATGCCCACGAAATCGATGAATTGCTCAAGCTCAAGGTACACACCGTTGAGTTGATCAATCTTCGTGGCGAGGGCACCCTGCATAGTGACATGATCCTCAATTGTTTTGAGATTGAGGATGCAAAATATACCCGTGAGGGTTGCGATGAACCCACCAAGGAAGATGTCCTCTCCCCGATTTTCTCCGTGCTTATGCCCGGTGAGATGATCGCCATTGAGCGAGCGGAGAAAGACCTTCCCGATATGTTCTTCTCCAACCGCCGCTATGATCTCGGTTCGGTTGGCCGCTACAAGTTCAATAAGAAATTTGGAAGCGGAACAGAAGAGGAAGAAGAGAATGCTTCCACCGACCTTACGGTTCTCACCCCCGCCGATATCGTCAATACCATGGCATTCCTGATCAAGGTGTTCATCCGCGAGGAGAACGTCGATGATATCGACCACCTTGGAAACCGCCGTGTCCGTTCGGTAGGGGAACTGTTGCAGAATGCACTCAAGAGTGCGTTTGCAAGAATGGAGAGAATCGCCAAGGAGCGCATGAACCTGGAGACCGGTTCGGTCAAGCCCCAGGATCTCATCTCCATCAAGCCGATTGTCGCCGCCATCAAGGAGTTCTTTGGCAGCAGCCAGTTGTCCCAGTTCATGGACCAGGTCAACCCGCTTGCTGAGCTGACCCACAAGAGAAGGCTCAACGCACTCGGCCCCGGTGGTCTGAGCCGTGACCGTGCAGGCTTCGAGGTCCGCGACGTTCACTACACCCACTAT
Organism: Spirochaetales bacterium; assembly: GCA_012519125.1. Classification (GTDB taxonomy): domain Bacteria; phylum Spirochaetota; class Spirochaetia; order Sphaerochaetales; family Sphaerochaetaceae; genus Sphaerochaeta. Next base: position 1,769 of record JAAYQY010000116.1, on the reverse strand, counting down.
GGCAGGATTTGTCCCATTGAGACTCCTGAAGGTCCGAACATCGGTCTTATTGTCTCATTGGCCAACTATACTCGCATCAACCAGCATGGCTTCTTGGAAACCCCCTACCGCAAGGTTGTGAACGGGGTGGTTTCCAAGCAGTACCGCTATCTTGATGCAAACGATGAGGAGAAGTTCTTCATCGCCCAGGCTTCCGCCCCCATCGACGAGCAGGGTAACTTCATCGACAATGAGGTTCCTGTTCGCCGCAGCGGTGACTACTCAACCAAGCCTCCCGCCGACATCAAGTACATGGACGTCGACCCGAAGCAGGTTATCAGTGTTGCTGCCTCTTTGATTCCTTTCCTTGAGCACGACGACGCAAACCGCGCCCTGATGGGTTCAAACATGCAGCGCCAGGCTGTCCCCCTCGTCTTCCCCGAAACCCCGCGTGTTGGTACCGGTATGGAGTGGAAGACTGCCTATGACAGCGGTGTATTGGTAAAGGCAAAGAGAAGCGGTACGGTCACCTACGTCAGTGCTGACAAAATCCATATCCAGCCCGATAATCCTGATTTTGCAGGGATGCCGGATGTGTATGAGGTTCAGAAGTACCAGAGGACCAACCAGGACACGTGTTTCAACCAGAAGCCGATTGTTTCATTCGGCCAGCATGTTGAGGCTGGGGATGTCCTTGCTGATGGTCCTGCCACCCAGAGTGCAGAACTTGCGCTTGGACGAAATATCCTGGTAGGGTTCGTGCCTTGGAATGGGTACAACTACGAGGACGCCGTTCTCATCAGTGAGCGTGTGGTAAAGGATGATATCTTTACTTCTGTGCACATCAAGGAGTTCTCCACTGATATTCGTGAGACTAAACTCGGGCCTGAGAAGCTGACCAGGGATATTCCCAACACCAGCGAAAAGATGCTCGAGCAGTTGGATGAGGATGGCATTGTCCGCATCGGCACCATGGTCCGCCCCGGTTCCATCCTGGTCGGAAAGGTAACCCCGAAGAGTGAGAGCGATACGACTCCCGAGTTCAAGTTGCTCAACTCAATCTTCGGTGAGAAGGCCAAGGAAGTGCGTGATACCTCGCTGAAAGTTCCTCACGGAACCGAAGGCACGGTCATCGATATCCAGCGGTTGAAGCGCAGCAACAATGATGAGCTTCCTCCTGGTGTCGAGGAGACGGTGAAAGTACTGATTGCCACCAAGCGAAAGCTTCGCCAGGGTGACAAGATGGCAGGCCGCCATGGTAACAAGGGTGTTGTCAGTCGCATTCTTCCTGAGGAAGATATGCCGTACATGGAAGATGGCACTCCCCTCGATGTCTGTCTCAACCCCTTGGGCGTTCCTTCGCGAATGAACATCGGACAGTTGATGGAAACCCAGCTCGGTTGGGCTGCTGTAAAGCTTGACAAGTGGTATTCGACCCCGGTCTTCCAGAGTGCAACGATGGGCCAGATCGAGGAGAAGATGCGTGAGGCAGGGTTGCCGGAGAACTCGAAGACAGTGCTGTACAACGGTCTTACCGGTGTGCCGTTTGTCAATCCGGTATTCTGCGGGTACATCTACTACCTGAAGCTGCACCACTTGGTCGATGACAAGATGCATGCTCGTTCCACTGGTCCCTACTCGCTGGTAACCCAGCAGCCGCTTGGTGGTAAGGCCCAATTCGGTGGTCAAAGACTTGGTGAGATGGAAGTATGGGCACTGGAGGCCTATGGTGCTGCAAATACCTTGCAGGAGCTGTTGACCATCAAGAGTGACGACATGAACGGTCGTGT
>JAAYQY010000115.1 GCA_012519125.1 Spirochaetales bacterium | reverse complement strand
CGACGGTGAAAAGATCACGTCGAAGCACAACCAGGCTCTTGCTCAGCTTCGCATCCTCTTCTCCCTCAACAAGCTTCTTCTGAAGGCCCGGGGCCACCAACTTGAGATTGGCCTAGATGCCGTCCAAACTGCCGAACTGCTGCAAGAGCTTGACCGCACCCTTTTCTCCGATGCCCTTGACTCCAGGAATGTTGTCAGAGGAGTCTCCAAGCAGCGAAAGGTAATCAACAATCTGTTCGGGAAGGATTCCATACTCCTCTGCCACCTCAGCTTTTCCGAGCAGGCGGTAGAACTTCTCATTCTTCTTGGCCGGGCGCAAGGCGAACGTGTGCTCGTCAACCAGCTGCAAGAGGTCCTTGTCACCGGTGAACATGATGGTATCGATCTGATGGCGGGTTGCCTCATCGCTGAGGGTAGCGATGATATCATCAGCCTCAAAGCCCTGCATTTCGATGGAGGGGATGCGAAGCGCCTCCAAAAGCCTCCTGATTACAGGAACCTGCTCATGAAGCTCTTCGGGAGCAGCATCACGGTTTGCTTTGTAGGGTTCGTACATGGTATGGCGAAACGTGGGGCCCATGCTGTCCATCGCAACTACCAGGTAGGTGGGATGATATTCGCGGATCAGCTTGAGAATGGTGGAGAAGAATCCATACACGGCACTGATGTTCTTTCCTTGGGTATCCCGGATCGGATTGGCAAAGAAGCCGTAGAACGATCGGTAAATCAGGCCATACCCGTCAATGATGTAGAGCTTCTTGCTCTCCCCCAACACCGTTGGTTCGAGCTTCTCCTGCTTCGGGGGAACCGAAAGAACCTGCTCCTTGGCCTCTTCTTTCAGTTTCTCCTGATCAAAATCCTGCTGGGAAAACAACTCATCCATCCTATCCCCCTATGGTCAATGACAAAGTATCATAAGCCACATGAACGCCCTCAGGCAACTCTGCCTGCAGGCCTTGGTGGCTCAATCCATGGCTGAGATGGGTGAGGTACACCCTTCTCGGCCTTACTCGCTGTGCGAACGCCAGTGCCTCGAATACGCTGTAATGCGTGGGGTGAGGCCAGTAGCGCAGGGCTCCCACCACCAAGGTATCCAGTCCTTCAAAGTACGGAAGACTCTGAGCGGGCACCTCACTGCAATCGGTAGCGTACGCAAACGATCCTATTCGAAATGCAAAAATCGTCTGTTTGCCGTGGAGGATGGGAATGGGGATCACCTTGAAGGATGCAATCTCCACCTCCTCATAGGCTCTGAGCACCTTGAGGTCAAGATGTGGTATCCCCCCTGCCACATCCTCTCCATGCAGTACATACGGAAATCGGTCCCTGATATCCTGGGCAACCTCCTCCTTGCAGTACACCGGAAGGCTGTTGTGTTTGCAGAATACCCGAAGATCATCAATGCCATTGAAGTGATCGGCATGTGCATGGGTGTACAAGACTGCATCGAGTTTGGTCAGGTTTGCCCTCAGAGCTTGCAGTCGGAACTCAGGGGTGGTGTCAACAAGCAAGGTCTTACCTTTGCTCTGAATCAGGATGCTGCTGCGGTAGCGTGCATCATGCACGTCGCTTGAAGTG
>JAAYQY010000114.1 GCA_012519125.1 Spirochaetales bacterium | reverse complement strand
CGTTCCCCCCCATGCCAGCCGATACGCGTGAGCGTCCGATTGCGTCGATCTCATCGATGAAGATGATACAGGGGGAGTTCTCCCGTGCCTGACGGAAGAGATCCCGTACGCGGGCAGCTCCCACGCCGACGAACATCTCGACAAAGTCTGCGCCACTCATCTTGAAGAAGGGAACTCCCGCTTCTCCTGCAACGGCTTTTGCCAAGAGGGTCTTACCGGTTCCAGGAGGGCCTACCAAGAGAACGCCCTTGGGAATTTTTCCCCCGATTTCGGTATATTTTTCCGGTCGCTTGAGAAAGTCCACTACCTCCTCAAGCTCATATTTGCTTTCATCGGCACCCGCGACATCGTCAAAGCGCACCCCAGTGTCCCCTTCAGCCACGATTTTGGCCTTGTTCTGGTTGAAGGAGAGCACTCCCTGCCCGCCTTGGCCTCCCATCTTGGAAAAGAGGAAACGCCAGATCAGGAGAATGAAAACGAAAGGCAGTGCGTAGGAGAGCAGTGTGGAGAGGAGACTCGGCTTTGCCGGCGGGGTGGCGTAATACTCCACTCCCTTTTCATCAAGAAGCGGTATGAAGGTGGGGTCATCCACCCTGTAGGTGCTGAACGACTGCAAGAGGGCTGTTGCCGTGCTGGCATTGGGGTCGGAAGTAAGCGAGCGAAGATCGGTTACTGCCTGGTCGCGGGAGAAGGGGTAGCCGATGTAGCGTTCTTCCTCGATGGCTACGCGCCTGATCGTCCCGTCGCTGACCAACTGCTTGAACTGGGTGTAGTCCACAGCATATACGTTGGCCTGCCTGCTGACCATGAAGGTGTTCAGGGCGAGGAACAGCAGGAGTATGATGAAGAAATACCAGAAAGAGAAGGTGAATTTCTTCTTGTCCTTGGACCCGGATTCCCCGAGGTGTACCCCGGGTTCTATATTGAACTTCTTCTTGAATGTCTCTTTCCAGTCTTTGTCTGATCTGTTGTCTTTGCTCATCTGTTTGGAATCCTTGTGCGGGCTTGCCTTTTGGCTCCCTCACTATCGAATATACTTCCGCGATTGCCAATCGGCAACAAGCCCGGTATAGTGGAAAGACTATGATTGAGGGACAGGTCGTATTGATCAGTGGAGGCGCAAAGCGTGTCGGCAGGGCTCTTGCTGTGCATCTTGCCCATCAGGGATACCGTGTGGTGGTCCATTGCCATACCAGTGAGCGTGAAGCACGGCAGTTGCAAGCCGATCTTGAGGCAGAAGGGCTTGCGCTCAAGGTGGTACAGGGGGATCTCAGTCTGCCGTCCCATCTTGAATCACTCTTTGGGAGTGCTGTTTCTGCCTTCGGGCAGGTGGACCACCTGGTCAACAACGCATCTTTTTTCCCTGCGCAAACCATGGAAGAGACAAGCCTTGCATCCTTCGAGAGCCTGATGGCAGTGCACAATACCGCACCGTTCTTCCTTTCCAAAGCCCTGTACAGTCATCTGCTTTCCCGCTCTGCAAAGGGATCGGTGACCAATATCCTGGATACGAAGCTTTCCAGCCCCACTGCCAGTCGTCCCGCCTACTATTGTGCAAAGGGCGCTCTCTCTGCGCAGACAAAGGCACTTGCTGTGGCACTTGGGCCTACAGTACGGGTCAATGCAGTCAGTCCCGGTCCGGTAATGAGCAACGGTGAGGAAGCATACTTTCGCAAGATGGCGGAGCTTTTGCCCTTGCGCTCCACCGGCTCGGCACAGGACATCTGTGAGGCAGTCTCGTATCTTCTGGGCGCTTCATTTGTTACCGGGGTTGACCTTCAGGTGGATGGAGGGCAACATCTTTTGTAGTTTAGATGAAGTTGGACTCGTTTGCGTTGCCGAATGCAGGCATACTGTACGATAGTATATGCATACCTCCGAGCAATAAGGAGCATGATTTTATGCGATTACGTTTTGTACGACGTTTGGTTCTCTTCTCTTTTTCCTTGCTGTTGATGCTTCCCGCCTACTCGCTTCCCCTGCAGACCGTGCTTGAACAGGCCTTTGCAAAGAGTGTGCGGATGCAGGATCTGGAGTTGCAGAAACAGGATGCGTTGCTTACCCTCTCCAAGAGTGAAGCGGAGGATGCGTTGGGCATTACGCTCACAAGCGGGAATGTCTCGGCAACCTACGATGAGAGTACCAATGCCTATACGTTTGCCACTTCGGGCACCGAGGCCCTGTTCTCTCTTCCCAACGACGGAAACACCACCATCAGCGTGGGGGCGGATACCCTGAAGTGGACACCCTCCACGTCAGCCTATACCATCGCTCCCTCAGCCTCGGTATCCCACACGATCACGTACGGGTATACCGATGACAACCGCACGACACTATCGAACAAAAGCAGTGAGTTGTTTGCACGCTCCACGTATGCTTCCAGCAGGCTGAGCTTTTCCAATTCACTCTATACCCTGATGCAGAATATCCTGACGAATGAGAAGAATCTCAGGCTTACCGAAAAGAGTCTTGCTGACCAGAAACTCAGTCTCCAGCAGAACCTGCAGCTGCAGCTCATCAAAGAGGACAGCCTCACCTATCTGGATCTCCAAAGCAAGATCAGCAGCCTGGAAATTCAGCGTGACGGGCTTGAGGCAACCCGGGATCTGTTGCTCAGGCAGTTCGAATCCACCGCGGGGTTTGCCTGGGAAGGGGTGGAAGATATTCCGCTTCCCTCCCTTTCCTTCAAACAGGACCCGGCGGGGAACTCATCGGTCCAGCTGAAGGCTATCG
>JAAYQY010000113.1 GCA_012519125.1 Spirochaetales bacterium | reverse complement strand
TCTCATCCGTAGCCGATACCGCCGACCTTCCCAAACTGCGTGGCTATCTCGGCTCTTTTCTCTTCAGCGGGGATGATGTCTTCAAACCGGTGAGTGTGCTCAGCGGAGGAGAACGCAGCCGGCTCGCATTGCTGAAGATCCTGCTGCATCCGGTGAATCTGCTTATTCTCGACGAGCCTACAAACCACCTTGACATCAACGCAAAGGAGATGCTGCTCAAGGCACTGAAGGCCTACGATGGGACGATGGTCTTCGTCAGCCATGATTCCTACTTCATAGAGCATCTTGCGACCAAGATACTCTACCTCACTGAAGACAGTCAGCCCGAACTGTTCAGCGGGGACTACTCCTATTTCTCCTACAAGCTCGAACAGAAAGAGAAGGTGGAGAGACGTGACCGTGGAGGAGCAAAAGCTTTTGAAGAGATAAAAAAGGTTGAAAGTGCCCGCTCGTACAAGGAGACCAACCGAATGAAAAACCGGTTGGCCAATCTGAAGAAACAGAGCGAAGAGATGCTTTTGGGCCACCAAAAACTCGAGAACCTGATCAATGAGGTTGAGAAAGAGATGGGAAAAGCGGAAAACTATAGTGATGCTGCCAAAATAAAGAGCTTGGTCGACAAGAAGCTGAGGCTCGAAGAGCAGATGGCAGACGAAGAGGAAGCCTGGTTTGCACTGACTGTGGAACTGGAGACACTGGAGGCCGAACTTGCCTGATCTAGCCGAACTACTGCCAAAACTTACCCTTGCAAGCCAATCGATTGCAAGAAAAGCCCTTCTGCAATCACTGGGCATCGAGGTGACCACCTACGCTACCCACTGCGATGAGTCACACCAGGAGTCGGATCCTGCAAGGGCAGTTGCCCTCTTGAGCGAACGCAAGCTACAGGCCTTCCTCAGTGCCCACCCAAAGACATCTCAACCGGTCCTCTGCTGCGACACCCTCATCGCCTTTGAAGGGGTTCTCATCGGAAAACCAGCTGACAAGGAAGAGGCCAGAACACAACTCAGCTCGTTCAGCGGAAAGGCACAGGAAGTCCATTCCGGATGGGCATTGTGGTATAAAGGAAGGCAGTACGGCGGCTCGGACAAAGCCCTCGTCTGGTTCAAACATTTGGATGTAGATGACATCGAAGGGTATTTGCAGACAGATGAGTGGAAAGGCGCTGCAGGTTCCTACCGTATTCAAGGCGAGGGAAGAGCTCTTATCGACCACATTGAGGGTGATGAAGCTACCGTAATAGGCTTGCCATTACTGCAAATTTCTGAAATACTGATTTCACCTTTGTCCGAATAGTGGCAAAGGAATCTCCACCCCATGGGTGAGTAACAGTTGAAGGGTGACGCACAGCAAACACTGTCCCGTTGGGATGGTTGTGTCGTCAGACAGGAGGATTATGTCCGTAGTTACCATGAAAAGCCTGCTCGAATCAGGCGTGCATTTCGGCCACCAGACCAAAAGGTGGAACCCCAAGATGGCCCGTTTCATTTTCAGCCAGAGAAACGGCATCCACATCATCGACCTTCAGAAGACCTCTGCCTGCATCGTTGAGGCGTATGACGCAGTTCGCGCCGTCGTAAAGCAGGGAAAGACCGTTCTGTTCGTCGGTACCAAGAAGCAGGCTCAGCAGGCCATCGAAGCCGAAGCCAAGCGCTGTGGCATGCCCTACATCAACAATCGTTGGCTCGGCGGTATGCTGACCAACTTCAGCACCATCAAGAAGTCCATCGCAACCCTCAAGAAAATTGAGAAGATGGAAATCGATGGAACCTTTGAGTCTCTCACCAAGAAAGAAGTCTCCCTGCTCACCAAGCAGAAGATCAAGCTCGAGAAGAACCTTGGCGGCATCAAGGACATGAAGGACCTTCCCGGTGCAATCTTCATCATTGATACCAAGAAGGAAGCCATTGCTGTCACCGAGGCAAAGCGTCTTGGCATTCCTGTCATCGCTGTCGTCGACACCAACTGCGATCCCACCGACATCACCTACCCCATTCCGGGCAACGATGATGCCATCCGCGCCATCAGTCTCTTTGTAGAGATCATTGCCAATGCAGTTGTCGATGCAGACAACGAAGCTGGCATCCAGATTATCGAAACCCTTGGCAACGAGGAAGAAGAGAGCACTGAAAGCGACAAGAAGGATGAGGAAGAGGAAGCAATCGTATTCTCCACTGACGAGGGTGCGGATTTCTCCAAGTTCGAAGAGAAGACCGTAGAGGTGAAGGAAGAGGAGGAAGGTGAGGACACCGACCTGCTCGTCGATGAAGAGACCCTGTACAAAGACTAAGGAGCATAAGCATGGCTATTACCGCTGATGTAGTAAAGAAACTGCGCGATATTACCGGCGCAGGTATGATGGATTGCAAGAAGGCATTGACCCAGGCAAACGGCGATTTCGCTGCTGCCGAGAAGATCCTCAAGGAGATGGGTCTTGCTGCGATTGCAAAGCGCCAGGATCGCGCCACCGACAACGGTCGCGTTTTCCTCAAGGTTCAGGACAACAAAGCCATTATGGCCGAGCTCTCCTGTGAGACTGACTTCGTTGCAAGCAACGACCAGTTCCAGGAACTGGGCAACAACATTTGTGCAGTTGCTCTTGAGAAGGGCTATACCGAGATCAACGACGAGTTGGTCGGCATGGTTAACGACCTGATCGCAATCATCAAGGAGAACATGGCTCTGAAGACTCTGTGCGTATATGACCTTGGTCAGAACGAGTTTGCTTCCAGCTATGTCCATGGCGATGGTGCTCTGGCAGTCTTGGTTATGTTCAAGGCCGACAAGAGCGAGCTCTTCGCTGAAGATGTCGTCAAGGAGTTCACCAACGACTGTGCTCTGCACGTTGCTGCTTTCACGCCTTCCTACCTGAACACCGAGTCCGTAGACGAGGCATATGTGAAAGAGCAGACCGAGATTTTCACGGTGCAGGCTGCCAATCTTGGCAAGCCGGCAAAGGTGCTCGAGGGAATCGTCAAGGGCAAGCTGAACAAGCACCTGTCCGAGATTTGCTTCCTCCAGCAGCCGTTCGTCAAGGACGATTCAATGAGTGTTGAGAAGAAGGCTGCAGAAGTCGGCAAGGCTGCCGGTGGCAAGCTGGAAATCATCAACTACGCATTCCTTCGCGCTGGTGCTGCTTCCTGCAGCAATTGACGATAATCGATTCATACCCACCGCTCACAGCTGTGAGCGGTAGTTTTATTGGAGATGTGTATGCAACAAGTACTTGATACGTGCGAAAGCAAGATGCAAAAAAGTCTTGAGAGTCTTTCCAAGGATTTCGCTTCCCTGCGCACCGGTAGGGCCTCAGCTTCCCTTTTGGA
>JAAYQY010000112.1 GCA_012519125.1 Spirochaetales bacterium | reverse complement strand
GTGGTCGACCACCTCATAGACAAGATGATGCAAGCCCTCGATACCTGTCGAACCTATGTACATACCGGGCCGTTTCCGAACTGCTTCAAGACCCTTGAGGACCTGGATGCTCCCGGCCGAATAGCTATGGGAAGCGCCCTCCATCCTCACACCATCCTGGTGCAAGGAAGGCTGGAACGTCCCCTTGACAAAGCTCCCTTCACTCATTCGTTATATCCTTATGCAATAAATAAAAATTACTGTGGCTGATTCTTATCAATTATAGCAGGAATCGTGTAGAGTTGCAAGCTTGGACCGGAAATGAACACAATTTTTTATTTCTTGTATTATAATTATTTAGTATTTACAACACTATGCCATACACACAATACTTGCACCGCTTGTGGCAACAGGGTAAAATGGCCGCATGAGTGATATACAGACCACCTATTTTGAGTTCTGGCAGGAAACGGCTTCCAGAATCAAGGAAACGCTGCCACAGCAGGAATTCAATACCTGGTTCAACCGCATCGCCTACCTCAGATCAGAGGAAAGAAAGGTGATTTTAGCAGGAGCCAGCCAGTTTATTCTTGATACAGTGATAGCCCGTTATCGGGATCTCATAGTCAATACGCTAAGTGAACTGACTGGTGAGGATATCAATGTCGAATTTGTTGTTGTGTCTCGTTCAGAAATTGAACACATCGGCAAACCCCATGAAACAACAAAACAGGAAGTGATCCAAGAGAAGGTGGTGGAAGCTCCTCCCAAGCAACGCATATCAGAAGAAAAGACATTGAAGATGAAGACTGATTGCAACCTCAATCCATCCTATGAGTTCAACACCTTCGTCATCGGTGACAACTCGGCATTTGCCTACAATGCCAGCCTTGCCATCGCCAAGAATCCGGGTGTCAGCTACAACCCTTGCCTCATCTATGGCGGGGTAGGACTAGGCAAGACACACCTTCTCAACTCCATCGGAAACTACATCATCAACAACACCCCTGAGCTGAAAGTGATGTACGTCACCGCGGAGATGTTCACCAATGAGTTCATCGAATCCATTGGCTCGCAGAAAACCCAGCACTTCAAGAACAAGTTCCGAAAGGTAGACGTATTGCTGATCGACGATATTCACTTCTTGCAAGGCAAGGACAGCACCCAGGAAGAGCTGTTCCACACGTTCAACAACCTCTATGAATCAAAGAAGCAGATGGTCTTCACCTGTGACCGTCCGATCAGCGAGCTGAAGAACATCACCGACCGTCTCAGTTCACGCTTTGAACGTGGTTTGAATGTTGATCTTCAGCCACCCAACTATGAAACCAGGATGGCCATCCTCAAGAAGAAGCTCTTTGAACGCGGAGCTTCCATGAGTGATGAGATTCTCAACTATATTGCCACCAATGTGTGCACCAATGTCAGGGATCTGGAGTCATCCCTGACCAAGCTCGTCGCCTACAGTGAACTGCTCGGCCAGGAGATTTCCTTCGACAAAGGAAAAGAGCTGTTGGGTATCCTCCCCTCACTTGCTGCCAATGCAAACCAGACGCTCTCCATCGATACGATCATCAAGGTTGTAGGAGAGTACTTCAATGTCAGCAGCTTTGAGATAAAGGGAAAGAAGAAAAACAAGTCGCTCATCCAACCGCGTCAGATTGCCATGTTCCTGGCTCGTGATATAACCGAATACTCCACGACCGAAATCGGGACTGAGTTCGGGGGAAGGGATCACACGACGGTAATGCACTCATACGACAGGATTGAATCGCTGATGAAGGGAGATGAGGCCTTCGCAAATACCATCATGAAATTGAAGAGGGACTTAACAAGTGTAAAGAAGTAATTGCTTGTGGATAGCTTTGGGATACCTTGTGGAAAACTCCATAAACCTGTGGACAACGCTTTTTTGCTTGTGGAAGGAATGTGGACAACTCAGCAAGTTATCCACAGGATGACAAAATTTAAGAGATGTTTGTATAATGAATTAGGAAGTTATCCACAGAATCCGTGCTATTATTGTTATTATTACTACTTATTTTAATAATCTAGGAGTCATAAGATGAAATTCGTCTGCAGCAAAGAAAGCATCCTTACCGAGATCATATATTCCATGGACTTCACCAGCCAAAGGAACTCTCTTTCCATCACCAGTAATGTCTATCTCGAAACCTATGACGATCGTCTTATCATCAGAGCGACAGACCAGAAACTCGGGTTCAGCACAGAAATTGCTGTACAGACTTTGGAAGAAGGAAAAACCACGGTCTTTTGCGAAAAGCTGCTGAACATTCTTCGTTCACTTCCTGATACCAATATCATCTTCTCGGTAGTCGATGGGATGTTTGCGATCAAGCCTGAATCACAAAGCATTGATTTCAAACTCAGAACCATTGCTGCCGATGAGTTCCCCAATCTTGAGAAACCTGAGGGTGCACCCTTCTTTTCAATTTCCCAAAAGGCATTCATCGATATGGCCAACCAAACCATGTTTGCCATCAGCGAAGATGAGACACGCTACTTTCTCTGCGGTTTGTATGTCGAACGCAATGCAAGCGGCATGAACATGGTGGCAACCGATGGAAGACGGCTTTCCTTGGTTGAGCGAAGCTTTGAGGAAGAGTTGCCCATGTTCCCGTCAATCATCATTCCCACCAAGTTTTTCACTGAGCTGAAAAAGCTGGGAACCGAAGAAGGGGTGATTGAACTCTCCATCGGAGAGAATCTGCTGTTTGCAAAAATCGGTCAGAGAACGTTCTACTCAACCCTGATCAAGGGTCAGTATCCCAACTATCGAAGAGTTATCCCCGATTCCCAAAACTATAGCTGCACCATGCGTATCCAGGATATGCTTGATGCTCTCAAGCGAGTGTCGCTGTTGGTTGAGAACAAGGCAAAACGAATTTTCCTGGATATCAGCGAAGCGGGAGTCTTGCTCACCAGTGACGAAAGCGAAGCAGGAGAGGCAAAGGAAATCATTCCGTGCCAGTATGAGGGTCCTGACAGCAAGGTTTCGCTCAACTACACCTATCTGCTCAATCCTCTGAAAGTGATGGAAGGAGAGTATTTTTCCATCAATTTCACCGAACCAACCAAGGCTATGACGGTAAAACCTGAAAGTACAAGGGATTATTATCATATCATCATGCCGATGCAACCGAATGCCTGATGCGTTTTACCGAGCTTAGGACACACCAGTTCAGAAACTTAGCAAGTGAAAGGATACCTGTCGATAATCGGCAGGTATTCCTCATTGGGAACAACGGACAAGGAAAAACAAATCTTCTTGAAGCAATTTACACACTCTGCTACGGTTCGTCTTTCCGCACCGCACAACTGAAAGAGCTCACCGAACACTCCCAGAAAGCTTTCAAGATTGAAGGTACGTATGTTGATGATGGCCAGTACAGTCATCAGCTTGCCTTGGAGTGGAAGGATTCAAAGCGAACTGTGTTCCTTGACGGAAGGGAAGTGCAGGACAGGAAAGAGCTTATTTACAACATTCCTTGCATTGTCTTCAGTCATGATGATATTTTTTTCATCAAAGGAGAGCCTGAACAGAGACGACGATTTTTTGATCAGACGATGAGCATGTACAACCCGCTGTTCTTTGATGATTTGCGTCGGTACCGTCTCATCCTGCGCCAACGCAACTTGGCGATCAAGGAGGGAAGGACAAACCTGCTTCCCATCTACGACCAACAGCTTGCCCATTATGGAATCGCCATCCAGCAGGAACGAACCAAGGCAGTCTATGAGTTCGACCAGATATTCCCTTCCATGTACCGCTCTGTCTCACTTTCCGAGCTCAATGTCCACATTGAGTACAACCCTTCCTGGAACACTTGTGCTACGGAAGATGAGGTGGTTTCCTACCTGGAGGAGACCCGTGAGCGGGACTTGAGGATGCAAACCAGTACAAGTGGGATCCATCGGGACCGATTTCAAGTGATGGAGGGTGATCAACTCTTCTCCCAAAGTGGTTCCACTGGGCAACTTAGGTTGGCTTCGCTGATTTTCAGGACTGCACAGATGGATTTTTTTCAGAAAAAAACAGGAAAAATGCCGCTCATTTTGGTCGATGATGTACTGTTGGAACTTGATTTTAAGCGCCGGGAGCAGTTTTTGCACCTCATGGACACCTATAGCCAAGCGTTTTTCACGTTTCTGCCCGAAGAGCACTACTTCGAGGAACTGGCACAGGAGGGGGCTCTCGTGTATACTGTCCGCGAAGGAAGATTCACTGTCGATGAAGGATAAGAAACCGAGGATGTGCCACGAAGGCGGAGAGCCCCTGGAAGGCAAGCATGTGCTGGACTATGTGCTGCGTTCGCTCAACATCCATCCTGACAATCCAAAAGCGGCAGTAGGATTTGAATGGCAACAAATCATCGGAAATCGCCTGTATCCCCATGTGAAAATCGTGGAGATCAAGGGAACAACGTTGGTTCTTCGTGCTGATCACCCCTCCTGGGCACAGATGGCGATGATGCAGCAAAAGAAGATACTTGCTTTTCTTACCAAGAAATATCCTTCCTTGGGCATCAAATCCATCCAAATGCTGAGTTCCTAGTTACTTGACGTAACTGAACTTGGTCTATATACTGCACCACTCGGAGGAGTATCCTCCGTTCAACGAGAAAATGTCCGCGTTAAGCGATGTAAAATTGGAGAATATCTCATGAGTTACAAAGGAAAAAGAACCTACCAGCCCAGTAAGGTGAAGAGAAACAGGAAGTTCGGGTTCAGGGCTCGTATGGCAACGAAGGGCGGTCGCCTGGTACTGGCCCGCAGGAGAGCCAAGGGCAGACACAAGCTGTCCGTTTGTGATGAGAAGAAGCCTTTCTAAGAAAGAGATTGTAAAACGTAAACCGGAGATTGACCGAATTTTCAAAACCGGCAGGACCTACTCCTGTCGGGGCTTGAAACTTATCGTAAGCCAAAACCAGCTGGATGTGGATAGGATTGTGGTGATACCCGTCCGCCACTAT
>JAAYQY010000111.1 GCA_012519125.1 Spirochaetales bacterium | reverse complement strand
GTAGCCATTGACCAATTGAAGTATGTCCAACCGCAAGCAAGCGTAATCAGTTTCCCCAAGGGGACTGAGATTCTGCGCCAAATGGCAGAAAAGCTCTTGATTGCAAACATGGATGTCAACAGGGTTATGGCTGAGACAAAAGCAGAGCTTGAAAAAGAGTACAATGAAAATTTCAAGTAAGCGTGTTCGAAAAAACAAGATGGTGGCCGCTTTTGCGGCCATCATCTGTGCCATTGCATTGATTGTAATCATCATTACACTAAGGATGAACATGCCGGATACACACCATGTGCTGACCGTTGCACACCGAGGAGGTGCTGCAGTTGCTCCCGAAAACACCTTGGCTGCGTTCAAGGCTGGCATCGATGCAGGAGCAGATGCTCTTGAGTTGGATATCCATCTCAGTCGGGATGGAGCGATCATGGTCATGCATGATCCATTGCTGGAACGCACAACCAACGGAATTGGAGCGCTTACAGAGTACACCCGTGCTGAGTTGGAGCAATTCAATGCATCTTCCAAATATTCCGGCACAGGCGTGTATGCAGCCCAGCAGATACCAACGCTTGAAGATGTGTTGCACTTGCTCAAGTCTGAGACAAGAGAGGTAGGTCTACAGGTAGAAATCAAACTCAAAGCGGACGAGAGTAGGTATGCAGGGATCGAGGAGAAGCTCATCAGCATGCTCAAGGCGTACGATCTGCTTGATAGGACGACTGTCATATCATTTGACTTCCCTACCCTCATGACCATCAACTCCCTCGAGCCCTCACTGAAACGCGGTGCGTTGATCAGCAAAAAATACATGACAGCGGTAGGAAGCAAGGGGCCATCGTTTGTTGCTTCGCACATGGAGGAGCTTGCAGTGGATTATGTTGGAGTCAACTTCAACTACTTATCAGCAAACCTCTATAAGGCACTACGGGACAAAAAACTGGGTGTAGGCGTATGGACGGTCAATGATGCCAATTCCATGCAAAAGTTCCGCTTGATGGGTGTTGATTTCATCACCTCTGACAACCCCTCGCTTCTTGTACAGGAAAATGGCAAAGAGTTGGAAACCTAGGCCTTGCAAAGGACTATCGTTATCACGCGTGCCTGATAGGAACTCTCTAAATACGTTTTTGCTTGGGAACACGTGGAACCTGTGGTATGGATGTCATCCAACACGTAGATCTGTTTGCACTGACGCAGAAGCGTTCCACTACGCTTGCTCACGTATTTTCGCACGAGTAGACTCTTGGTTTCCAATCTGGCCTTTTTGGAAAGCAGGGCATGTCGGCGGCCCTTATGATGGGAAAAAAGCCTTACCACAGGAGCGCCTGTTTTCCTACTGAGTATGCGTGCAATCAAAAGCATCTGATCGAACCCTCGTCTACGTTTCCCCTCTTTTGAGGCAGGAATCGGGACCAAGACGGAAAAAGCATCAGCTTGCATCAGAGCAAGGAACAGATCGGCCAGAAACGGAGCAAGCAACAATTCACCCCCACTTTTGTAACGCAATACCAGAAAAGCCAATACTCCTTCATAGGGGCCATAGGCAATAAGGGCATCCTCACAGCAGGAACAAGGGTAACACTGGTCCAGTATGCTCTGGCCGCAAACCGTACAACGCTGGGTAAAGAGGGAACCAAAGGAAAGCTTTTGCAACTCCATAGTACAGGAGGGGCAAAGCGTTGAATCAGAGAGTTTTTTGCAATGAGCACACCACATACCAGCTAAGGCATGTGTGAGCTTAGGTTGCTTTAAGTTTTTCCTGAAGTTTTTTCAAGAAAAGCAAAGCTTCTACCGGAGAAGATTGGTCAAGACTGAAAGACTGCAAGAGATCGAGCACTTCCTCTTCCTGCTCGGAGAGGAAAGCACTCCCTGTCTGTTCATCTTGCACAGCACTGAAGAGATCGGGCTGCAGATTCTGCAGGTCATACTCCGCAAAATGCTGTTTCTGGAAGATCCTTGCTTGTTTCAGCACTTCCCTTCCTACTCCGGCCATCTTGGCCACATTCAGTCCATAGGAACTGTTTGCAATGCCTTCCATGACCTTTCTCAAAAAATGTATCTCGCTCCCCATCTCAGTGACCTGGAGGGTAAGCAGCTGCAAATTGGTAGTATCGATTCGTGCAAGCTCATGATAATGGGTTGCAAACAGTGTCTTGCTCCCGATTTTCAGCAGTTGCTGCATCACTGCATAGGCAATTGACATGCCATCCTGTGTGCTGGTGCCCCGCCCCAGTTCATCAACAATTACCAAGGACCGTCGGCTGGCAGTCCTCAGGATATGTGCTGCTTCCTGCATCTCTACAAGGAAGGTGGACTCCCCTCGGGCTAGGTTGTCCGATGAACCAACCCTGCAGTAGAGTCTGTCAACAATACCAAGACGGGCTGAGCGTGCTGGAACATAACTTCCTATCTGGGCAAGCAGGACAATCAGGGCAGTCTGTCTGAGGAAGGTTGACTTACCTGCCATGTTGGGACCTGTGATCAGGCAGAACCGCTTTCCTTCACGCGTAATGGAGAGATCATTGGCTACAAACGCACCTACGTCCATGTGCTGTTCAACCACAGGATGTCTGGCTTCTTCCAATGCAAGGATATCTTCGTCGGTGAACACTGGTTTGGTGTATTGATGGGTGATGGCAACACTGGCAAGGCCTTGCAAGCAATCGAGGTCGCTGAGGAACGTGCTGATGCAAAGCAGTGCTGCCTGCAATTGTTTCGTCTCTTCAACGATGCTCTCATATACTGCACGCTCACGCTTCTCTGCCTCGAACGCACTCTTGAGTATCTTCTGCTCATACTCAATCAAGGTGTCGCTGGTGAAACGTTCAGCATTCACCAACGTTTGCTTACGATAGAACGAGGTGGGCACTTTTTCGGATTGGGCTTTTGAAACTTCAAGATAGTGACCAAGAATCTTGTTTTGGGAGAGCTTGAGCGTACTGATTCCTGTCTCTTGCCGTACTTTTTCCAGATATGAGTCCAACAGCTGTTTTCCCCCACCCTTGATGGAACGCAACTCATCGAGTTCAGAATCATAGCCTGTCCTGATGACCTTTCCTTCTTCAAAAGAGCCCTGCCATTCGCTATTGACGGCATCATTGATCTTCTGGGCCAAAGCCACCAGGGCTTCCAAGGCCTTTTGGTCAAGATCGGCTGGCAACAATTGCTGATAGCGTTGTTCAAAAAGCGTAAAGAAAGCAACTATTGTCTGGGCAATACCCACAAGGTCCTTGCTTACATGACGACCCATGGCAATGCGTGAAGTAAGTCGCTGGATATCCAACACCTGTTTCAGATGAGAACGTACCCTACCCAGTTCATCACGGTCCTCATACAAGAGGGTAACCCACTGTTGCCGTTTGAGAATCTGGTCAACATCGGTCAGGGCATTGGTTATCCAGTTCTTCAGTTTGCGTTTGCCCATGCTGGTCACATTTGCATCGATGGATGAGAAGAGTGAATACTTTTCACTGCCATCATGAAGATTGACCAGAAGCTCGAGACTCTTTCTGCTCGCCTCATCGATGCGAAGCAGAGTATCCTCATTGATGATCTTGTACGCTTCTATCTGCTTGAGGCTGGTTTTGGCTGTCTCTTGCAGATAGTAAAGCAAAGCACCAGCGCTGCTGAGCCTAACATCGTTCTCCTCGAGGTCGAATGCTTTCAGACTTGCAGATCCAACCTGGTCACACATCGCCGCATAGGCATCCTTGATGCGGAATCGCCAAGGGGGAAGCTTTGTCACCATGCTCGGATAGGAGTCGATAAGCGTTTGGAAATCCTGATAGAGAAAGTAATCATCCTCATTAACCAGGATTTCACGAGGTCCCACCTGCTCGAGAACACTGAGCAGATGCATAAAGCGATCATCCTTGTCGACAAAGCGCAGAAGGAACGTACCGCTGGTGATATCGGCATAGCTGATGGAAAGCCCTTGCTTTTGGAAGGAGACACAGAGTACGTAGTTGTCACGATCAGATTGGAGAAAATCATCCTCGACCACTGTGGCTGGTGTTACCACTTGCACTACTTCCCGCTTGGCAAGTTGCTTCCCCCCTTCCGGCAGCTCAGTTTGCTCGCAGATGGCAATCTTCTTGCCGGCATCGAGCAAGCGCTTGATGTAGGTCTTGGCTGCATGGTAAGGAATCCCACACATTTTCTGATTGTTTCGTTTGGTGAGCGTCAAGTTGAGGATACGGGAAACCTCAATTGCATCAGCCTCAAACATTTCATAGAAATCCCCAAGACGAAAGAACAGAACACTATCCGGGTTCTGTTCTTTGATCTGACGGTACTGGACCATCATTGGTGTCAATTTCTCTTCTTCAGCCATACTCAATATAAGGTCGTCGTGATGGCGAGCACCAATTTCAGACCGCTGTCCTCGCTGCTGCCTTTGAAGATGGTTCCGCCGTCCCATGCAAAACTATCGTTGAGGTAACTGGCATTCTTTACAAGGTAGAGGCCCAATGGGAAACCCGGAACCTTGAGCTTGATACCGACACCCATGGAGTAGTACCAAGACAAGTCTCCCAAGGAGAGTTCATTCAATACGGGACTGACAGCGGTGGCACTTGCATACACCTCGGCAGAGAGTATGTTGTGTGCCAAGGGCCAGGTAATGGCAACTTGGTTGTCCCAAAGGAATGATTGGTCAAATATTACATTGAACCCGCGTCCGGTGTTCATGCCATCGATATAGAGCATCTCATACCGTGTTGCTCCCTGCTTGGCATCATACCATCCCCATCCGCCTTCATCGGCGTTGTTGTAGTACTGGGGAAGCATCGCACTGACACTGGAGGTGACACCAAGCACAACGTTTGCAGGTTTCTCATCGAGGTCGAAGGTAAAGAGCGTCGTATAGGAACTTGCACTCGTGCTGGTCTTGATGTAGTTGGAAAGACCGAACAGGATGCCTCCGGCATACGTGAAGCCCTGGCTGAGGTAGTAACCCCTGCTGGTGTTCTGGATACGGTCCCTTCCATCCCAAGCAAAGGAGAGGTTGATGCGGTTGCTGAACTTCCAACCCTCGCCGTACCGTTGGATGAGTCGTTCATACGGATCATACAGGTCTTTGTCGTAATCAGCATAGTTCAACCCTACCGAGGCACCCGCACCAACAATCAGCGAACCTGGTTGGAACATGAAAGTGTACCCGGTATTGTATCCGAGCGAGAGGCGGTAGTACGTGTAGGACATGAGATAGCGGCTGGAAGGCAATGCCTGATTGGCTGCAAGATAACTTGCATAACTCTCATAGCCATAGGGGTACGGGTTGTCTGCAAGATTGTCTGCATCATGGCCGGTATAGTAGTCACTGCCCGTTCCTCTCTGCAACGTAGAATCCTTTACACTGCGTTCAAACGTGAAGGTGAAGCCATTGGACCATCTTCGGTCTTTGAACCAACCGTCGGTGAAAGAAACAGAGAAGGTTTGTGTATCGGGACTGAGGTTGGTGGCAATGGCAAGGTCCCTACCGGTTCCTCCAAGATTCTTATCCGACCACTGCAAGAAGCCAGAGACAGGGAAGCCGTCAACATTACCGCCGAAGGTGGCACCGAATTGGATGTCCATTTGGTTCCCTTCAACAACGGTAAAGACAGGGATGACTTTCCCTTCCTCTGTTCCGTTGAGGATATCGAACTGGACATCGGTGACAATGAGGGTATTGTAGATGTTCTGTGCACTGCGAATCAGTTTTTCTTTGGAGAAGATGTCTCCTTTGGAGAAGGTCAGCTCACGTTCGAAGACATAGCTCTTGGTTTTGGTGAGTCCTTCGATCCGAATATCCTCAATGACAGCCTGTTGGTTCTCCTGAACCTTCAGTACGTAGGTAATACTCTTGTTCTCTTCGTCACGGATCAGGTCACTGGAAATCAAGTTGAAAATATAGCCGTTGTTCCAGTACAGGTCGGTAACAGCGGTAATCTCTTTTTGCACGCGCGAGACATCCAAAACTGCTCCCACTTTCATGGAAACAAGATTCTGGAATTGCTCATCGGAAAATACCGTATTGCCATCCACTTCAATGCCACCAAAGAACCATTGTTGGCCTTCTTCCAGGGTGAAGATGACACGTTGTCTGGCATATTTGTCGTCTTCAGTGCTGATATCCTCAGTTCTGACACCGGTGACAACGGCATCGACATACCCACGGCTCTGGTAGAAGGTGATCAGTTTCTGCTTATCGGTCTCAATGGTAAGCGGGTTGTAGTAGCCGGAACTGAAGTAACTGACTGGCTTGGAGTCAAGTTGCTTTACCAAGAGATCTGAACCTAGGTTTTGGTTCCCTTCAAACAGGATCTCGCCTATCCTCTTCTGTTGTCCTTCTGTAATGGTATAGGTGAGAGAGATGCTGTTTGTTGCCTCATCAACGCTATACTCACTCTCAATTGCAGCATCGGCATACCCTTTCTCCTGATAGAGTTCAAGTACAGCCAATTTTGAAAGCTCAATGCTCTGATCATCAAGGAACGTACCCTCTTTGGCCAGCAATTTCTCAGTGATATCCTTGGCCTTTATTCCTTCGTTACCCAGGATGGTGACACTTTTGATGAAGGGAAGTTCATAGAAACTCATGGCAATTTCCAGATCATTGCCACCTTCACCGGTTCGCTGGGCTTCGGCAAGGAAGTAGAGGAAATTTTCCAGTCCATACAATTCACCTTGAAGTTCATTGAACAATTCATCGGTGAAATTCTTTCCTACGTATTTGTATTGAATATCCAGGATTTTGCTTTCCGGAACATTCTGCAGTCCTGTGTTGGAGAAGGAAGCAATTCGTTTTCCCAGGTACCAAGGATCGGCATCAGCAGCAGAGAGAAAAGAGAGTGAGAAAAAAAGTATCAAGGTGATGCAAGCAAATGCTCGTACTAGACGCTTATCCATGATGTCTCCTATAAACCTGTTTAACGCAAAACAATTCGTTTGGTTACACTAAAGCCAATGGTATCTAAAATATTGGTGAACGACAACTCATTAGGTTGGGTAAAGAAGGAGATTGTTCCCAACGGGTTCATCCAATCCAGGGAGAGTTCAAGGTCGAGTGAGAGGTCAGGCGAAAGGAAGGACCGCTGGACCTTGGAGCGATCCATGGCGCTGAGGTGTAGGAGCGCTTGCAGGAAGAACTGCCTTCCCACATATTTGCCCATGAAGATTGAGGTGTTGTTCAAATAACGAGCCAAGGGACTGAGCACTCCCCCGAACGTGTTTCCAGGCAGTGCATCAAAGAGGATATTCTGCAAGATATTGCTTCGGAGACTGAACATATCCAAGCCAAGGGAAATGCGGATGGACTCAGTGAGCTGGGTTGTTTGCGAAGCATCAAGATATCCAAGTCGTTCAGCGACATCGGTAGCTGCTGCAGCCAAGCTGGCAACGCTGTACAGGTTCACTTGCCCGTATGCACCAGTGGGAAGGATTGATTGCCCGAGGATTTCAAGAATCTCATTGACATCCTTGGATGGAATGGACTCAAATTGCGGATTGAGGTTTGTAAGGCCGGATTCTCGTAGCACCAGGAAGATGTCAACACGATTGCCAGCAGCATCGAAGTCGGTGAGTTTTGCCCTGAGATTGATTGTTGGCTGAATCTGGCTCTGGCCTGTGAACGCATCCGTATGCAGCGAGAGCGAACCTTCGGTGATGAAGAAGTTCTTTTGGAAGTAGTAGATTTCTCCACTACGGAAACTGAAGTTGCCGTCGATCAGAAATTCATCGGTAATGTGGTCATAGGCAAATGAGATGCGCTGGTTTTCGGTGATGGTTGCCTTGATGAAGGGATTTGGGGTATTGGGATAAAAGAACGCAACATTCTTCCCGGTGACCACATCAAAATTGGTGGTTGTCAGGTTATTGGCGACATACCAGAAAGGAAGATCCTTTATCCCGAGGCTCATCGTTGTATCTTGGATGGTCACTTGCCCGTCAAGCCAGGTTTCGAAGCCGATACCGAAGAGATTGAAGGTACCACCCGCATAGGTGCGGATATCAGCATCGAATCCTTGCATAGGTATCCAAACATAGAGCATCTCATCCCCACTCTCTGCATGGATTTCATAATTCTCAAGACGAAGACCGTCAAAGGCTGCTCCCACTTTTCCAAATCCTTGTACAGTCTTTCCGGTGATTTTGTTGGTCGAGAAGAAGGGAACGCGTGGGCTGATGCCTCGAGTCCCATCAAGGGTTACGCTCATATTCTTCATCGTGATGATGTCCTGGGGAAGCCAGAACAACTCCATTCTGGAAGAATCAACTGAGAGCTGCCCGTATAGGCGTATTGCATCAGGACTTCCTCCCACCATGAGTTCTCCTTGCACAGTACCATCCAAGAAGGCGAAAATCGGTTTGAGGAAGGTTCGGTTGATCAAGGCGAGCGGGAAATGGATTGAGGAGACCGAAAAACCGAAGTCTGAAGGAGCAAAGGAGCCCTCGATCGCAAAGCCGATGCCAAAGGATGGCCTGAGCAGTGCAGAAAGTGATTTCGAAGCAAGATCATACTCCAAATCCAAATGCTCCCCTTCTACGTTGATCTGCGAGTCTGCAAGCTTGATGCGATAGGTTCCATCACTGAATCCCCGCTCTCCATAGATCAGGATATCTGATAGCACTAGGTCTGCCTGGACCTGACCTTCAAGCATGGTGGCGATAGCTTTGGGAAGATCGAAAAGGTTGTTCATCATTCCCAAATCTATTGCAAGTTCGTAACTGAGATTAGAAAGTTGGTCCTTATACGACAGATGCCTGATGTGTTCGAACGTTCCGGTTGAGAAAGCTTTTCCTTCACGTATCACCAGTGCATCACCTTGATAGGTGAAGTCTGGTTGGCTGAGCCTTGAAGAGAAGAATCTCAACTGGTCTTGGTCAGCCGTGACTTTGGAAACAAAGGAGGTGTCACCCTCAGTGACACTGAGAGTTCCATCCAGTCCCAATTGTGTCTTCAAGTCTGAGAAACCCAAGGCAGTGAGATCAACCACCTTTCCGCTCAGTTCGGGAACGAATCGATCGAGCGGCAATGAGGATAAGGCTGCAGTGGCCGTCAGGCGCTGAGGGGACCCCATGAGACTGAGGGCAATCTTTTCCTCATCCTCTGCTTTCAGGATGAATGATGCATCGAAGGGAGCAAAGAAATCAGTACGGTAGAGTGAGACAAAATCACTGCCTGAGTATGAGAGTGAGCTGACAAAGGATTGGCCTCCCTCCATAAGCAGCATGTCATCCAGGCGTAGCGAATTATTGGTAGCACTCACCGGAGTTTTCAGGGTATAGGTACGTCCTTGGAATGAGACTCCGGCAATCTGCAAGGCCTCGCTCAGAACAGAGAACTCACGGACTGAGAAGAATTCAAAGTCCAGGATTCCTGAGAGCCTGGCATTGGCGAAGAACCCACGGTTTGGAAGCGTAAAGTCATTGGTGGAAAGCGTTGCCGAAATGGGAGGGGCAAGGTTTCCGGACAAGGTGAGACGATTCTCTTGTGTGAGGATGAACTGCAAATTGGCGGTATTCAGTGACAGCGAGAACGGATATACAGAAGAAAAGAGAGAGATGCTGCCTTCGGCATTGAGCAACTCTCGAGAGCTTCTGCTGATCAAGCCTTCCATTTGGAAGCTGGATTCCAAGGGAGTGCTTGCCTGGAACCGATACCTGGCTGGAGGCTGGTCAAAGAATGTGGTGGAGGCAAGCAGCTGGCCATCAGCTACTTGATACAACTCAAGCTTGCCTCTGGGAAGCCAGTGGTTCAATTCAGTCTGTCCGGTGAACACAAGACGATAATCGCTGACCGCAAGCGTCATTGCATCAACAAGTACGGCATCTGCCTTGATGTCAGAGAGGAACGTGAACCCTGCGTCAACCTCCAGTCTTCCGACTTTTGCTGAGAGCAAGGCCAGATCAATTGCAGCCTTTCCATCAAAAGGCAACACGGTACCTCCTCCGCTGGTGGACTGGAAGGAGATGTTTCCTATCAAGCTCGTACTGTCCTGATAGTACGGCTGGAGAAATGGGG
>JAAYQY010000110.1 GCA_012519125.1 Spirochaetales bacterium | reverse complement strand
TGCATAGTTCTTGGCGTTGGAGGTTCCCCAGCAGATGGTTGCCCCGATCTGCTGCTGAGCGAAGAGCTGAAGCTCTTCAGCAGCTGCAATACTCAGACCTGCATCGATGTACTCCTTGTCCACCAAGTCCTTCAGCAGTTGCAGGGCCTTTGCACCCTCTGCGCTGTTCATGGTGTAACGGGAGTTTTCCTTGTTGGCAATCGAAGCCCCATAGAGGTTGCTTACCAGAGCACGGGTTCCCTGGTCACCACCCTGTCCACCACAGTAGACGGAGATGCCGATGTTGCCGGCCTTGCCCAGTGCTTCCATGGCCTTGATGAAGTCATCGGTGGTCCAGGTGCGATCCCCTTCGAGGTTCACATACTGCAGGGCCCCTGCCTTTTCCCACATCTCCTTGTTGATGCCCATATAGAAGGGGGAAGCACTGATGGGATACATCCAGTAGCTGGAACCATCACTGCAGGCTGCCAAAAGGTCTGCATTGCCGACATCGCTCTTGTAGGAGGAAGTGAAAAGATCGTCGAGCTTGACAAGCTTGCCGTTTCTCCCGTATTCAATGATTCTTCCCGGAGCATCGAAGAGGACGTCAGGTGCGGTACCGCCCTCGATGGCTGCGGTGAGTTTCTGGGGACCGCTGGTAAAGTCAATGGTCTCGAGCTTCACCTTGATGGTGGGGTTTGCAGCCTCAAAAGCCTTGACGAGCTCGGCTTCATAACTACCGGCCGGCTTGCCGGCATCCTGTCCAAAGGTGGGGAATGCCCACCAGGTGATGGTTACCGTCCCATCGGATGCGGTGGGTGCAGCTTCCTTGCTTCCTGCCCCAAACAACGGGCTTGCAAGAAGGACGAGCAACAGTGACAATGCAATTGCCGTAAGCTTTTTCAT
Organism: Spirochaetales bacterium; assembly: GCA_012519125.1. Taxonomy (GTDB): domain Bacteria; phylum Spirochaetota; class Spirochaetia; order Sphaerochaetales; family Sphaerochaetaceae; genus Sphaerochaeta. The sequence continues at coordinate 1,036 of JAAYQY010000110.1, read as the reverse complement.
GATCTTCTCCTTTTGTATTCACGTAAACATTGCGTATTTGCTGATACTTGTATGCTAGTTTGAACTTTCTTGTTTGTCAATGAATTTTTCCATGAGATTTCCGTTCTTGTTATAGTACTACTTAATTTGCTTAATAATAAACTTTTATGTATCATGGTACATAAAATTTACCGTTTCAATCTATCTTTTCAGAAAGAATTTTTTGACTTTTCTAGTATCCTAGTTTAGGATATACACAATACAGCTGATTCTTCGGGCAAGACTCTTTGAGAAGTTTTGGGAAGAGTGATAGAATGGGGACGCCATGGCAACACGAACTGCGATCATCGAGCAAATCTACGAAGACATTCGGGACAAGATCCTGAAGAATGAGTACACACCCGGGAGCAAGCTGAGCGAGAACTCCCTTTCTGCCGACTACCACTGCAGTCGCACCCCGGTGCGCGAAGCCATCAAGCGCCTGGAGCAGGATGGCTTTGTCACGGTGCTCCCCCAAAGCGGCAGCTACGTCAAGGAGCTGACACTCAAGGACTACCAGCACATTGCTGAGGTACGCACCTACCTCGAAAGCCTTGCCTTCCGCCTGAACTGCGAGAATGAGGTGGATATCACCCCGTTCAGCGCCATCCTCGATGCGATGGACAGGTGCGACATGGACAATCCCAATGAGGTCATGACCTTCAGCGATCTCCACTTCCAATTCCACTTGGAAATGGTGAAAGCCTCAGGCAATGAGATTTTGCTCACCACCTTCAATCGCCTCAACCTGAACACCAACAGCCTGCTCTTTTACCAGCGCCTCTCGACCCAAGGCAAGGTACAGACTCAGGAAGAACACCGAAAAATCCTGGAGTTCCTCGAAAAACGCGATGCAACGCGTGGGGAAAAGTTCATGTTCGCCCACCTGTGGAGAAAGCGCAACGCGTACAAGCGCAGCAGGGTGTGAACCCTTTTCCCGCCCAGACTAATCCTACACATCCCCAAGAGCCAAAAAAAACTCCCTCAAGCTTGCACCCTTGAAGGAGTTCCGCTATAG
>JAAYQY010000109.1 GCA_012519125.1 Spirochaetales bacterium | reverse complement strand
TGACCCGATGCCTTGAGAACGGCCTCGATCCGGTGAGTGTCGGTTCTGTGCTTGCATGGGCAAGAAAATGCCGTCAGGATGGGCTATTGGTCTTCCTTCCCGATATGCAGCGTTCATCGGCAATGCTCTACTTACGCTTGCTCGATGCCATGGCGTTTGGCCGAGGCACTGGTGAGCAGCTTGGCAAGAGTCTTGCTGAGCTGGTTTCTCTGTATGGAGGCTCTGATTACGCGTTCATGGTACAGAAGCTTCCCTTGCCGCCCTACGACTATCGAGCCTTGCCGGTGCAAGCGAGCCTTGCTGCCATCGGTGATGATACGCTGGTATTGGGAGAGCTTCTGTGGGGCAACCGCCATAGGCGTGGCAACGAGCGAAGGCTTGCCTCTTGGGCACTCTTTGCACAGACCCTCGGCTATGCCATGGAAGGAGTGGGGCTCTGCCCATGGGTTGCCATATCCCACTTTGCCCACCCTCTCCTGCACTTTCCTGCATTCAAGCGCACAAAGAAAGCCTTTGCCCAGCTTGCTGAGCTGGCATCCTTGGCTGAGGGGTATGAGATAGACAGTTCGTGGATGGTGAGTTATGCACGCACCTGCCTGAGAAAACAGCGCGAACTGAACAGTCGTCTCCGTGGTAAGAGCGGTCCGTATGGGGAACTTCCCGATCAGCTGTTGGTGAACGGGAAAAGCAATTTCCGCTCTGCCCAGGTAGTCCCTCTGGCACGCTTGCTGGATGCCTATTGGTCGATTTCGTCGAAAAAGTCGTACTGGAGAGAAGGCAAGTAGCGATCATCATCAAAGGCTCGTATCGATACTCCCTCTGCATCCATGATGGCATAACTGGGCCCCAAGCTTGTTCTGGGGTAGGTAGGTGAGCCTGGGTTGATCGTCAGGATCCCTTCTGCATTCATCTGCACTTTTGGCACGTGGGTATGTCCGCAGAGGAAGATATCCCCTTTCTTGAGGTCAAGCCCGTAGGGTGAGGGAAATCGATCCCCATGGGTCATCACCAGCTCTCTCCCTTTCCAGACAGTTCTCCACACTAGGGGCGGCAAGCTCAACGAGGCATTGGAGAATTCGTAGGAGCTGTCACAGTTTCCTCGTACCGAGTGTACGGGGATTTCCTGTCGAAGCAGGGCCGAGAAGAAGGGATTTTCGGGAGGGCAGAGGTCGCCTGCGATCAGGATGGCATCTGCCTTGAACGCTCGAGCTTTTTCAAGCACCCGTTCGAGAACACGAACTGAGCCATGGATATCGCTGGTAATCAGGTAGGTTGGAGTCACAGCCGAGAATCTCCTCTATAATTTTCCATTTGATGGAAGTATGGTTCTTGTGATGTGCACACATTGTTGCTATTATGATACGGGAATTATATAAAAATATACAATACGGGGGGGAGCCTATGTCATCCATCAGGGAGCTCAGCTGCAGCGATGGTAAATCTGTGTGGTATCGCGTCTGGATTCCTTCGAATACCCAGGTGGAGGCGGTGCTTCTCATCCTGCATGGTATGGCCGAGCATAGTCTTCGCTATGAGCGTTTTGCATCATATCTCAACGCAAAGGGAATTGCGGTGTATGCACCCGACCATCGGGGGCATGGAGAGACTGCTGTTCGCAGTTCTGAGACCTTGGGATGGTTTGCCGAACGTGAGGGCTGGCAGCGAGTGGTCGATGATGCTTATGAGCTGACCAATGTCATCCTCTCCGATTTCCCCAAAAAACCTCTCTTCCTGCTTGGTCACAGCATGGGATCTTTCCTTGCCCGTACTCTCATGGTACAGCACTCCGATCTCTTTGATGGGGTGGTCATCATGGGCAGTGGCCCGAGTCAGGGTCTACTGGGGAAAGTGGGAAAACTGCTGGCAAGAAACCATGTTTCCAAATATGGGTCCAAACACCCCGATTCGCTGCTGGACAAGATGAGCTTCGGCTCCTTCAACAAGAAGATACCCAAGCCGCTGACTCCTTTCGACTGGCTCAGTCGCGACAAGGAACAGGTGGCTCGCTATATTGAGGATCCTCTCTGCGGCTTTGTCTGTACCTCCAAATTTTTCGATGACCTCTTGGACGGGGTGGAAACAGCCAATGATCGCGTTCGCGCAAGAAAGCTTCCCAGCGATCTCTCCCTTCTGGTAATCAGTGGAGAGAAAGATCCCGTAGGAGGCTATGGCAAAGGCGTGCGGAAGGTCTATGAACTCTATCGGGAGAGCAATATCAACGACCTTACCTTCTATTTGGTTCCTGAGGCACGGCATGAGCTGCTGCAAGAGACCAACAGGCTGTCCACCAAGGAGTACCTCTACTCCTGGATGCGCCAAAGGATCTAGGGATGTCGTTCAGGTCGGTGATACAGCAAAATCTCAAACGTCTGGGGCTTTTCTATGCTACGGTTTTCCGGCAGGCGATGAAGGACAACATTCTCAACTCTGCCTCTGGCCTTGTCTACTCGACCCTGCTGGCCATTGTTCCGGCTCTCACCTTCATCTTCACCTTTTTCAACGCTCTGGGTGTCCTTGAGCCTTTGATAGCCTTCCTCTCCGAGTGGCTTACTGAGCTTGCAGGAGAGCGTGCGGGAGGCGAATTGATGGTGTTGCTCACCCGCTACACCCGAAATGCAACCAGTCTTGGGGTGGTGGGCCTGATCTCCTTTCTGGTCACCATGGTGCTTCTGATCAACAAGGTCTGGACGGTGATTAATCACATTTATCGCTCATCCAGGTCGAGAAATCCCTTGAGACGCTTTGCCGGCTATATCACCTTCCTCATCGTGGCTAGCTTGCTGTTGGCTGCGTATGTAAGCGTACAGTCGGTTCTTACCAGCTGGTATCTGAACCTGCTCGGGGTGAGCATGGGGCGCTGGTCGGCGGCCCTGCAGTCCTTCGCCCCCGCAATCATTGTTGCCTTGGTGCTGTTTTTGCTCATCTACTTTGTCCCCAACACCAAGGTACGCTTCAATGCAGCCTTTCTTGGCAGCCTCTCGGGGGTGGTGGTCATCACCATTTTCAGCAAGTTCACGACTCTGCTTACCAATCAGGCTACCAACTTTTCTGTCATTTACGGTTCCTTTGCTGCAGTCTTCCTGTTTCTCTTTTTCTGCTATGTGTTTTGGGCAACGGTCTTCTTCAGCGTCGAGCTTGCCTATGTCCACCAGTTCCGACCCGATGCGGCAAGCTTTCGCGGCTTGCCCCAAAGTCCCGCCTTGCAGCTCTCTGAAGGCACGAACATCATGATGCTCATCGGAAGTAACTTTCGTGAAGGGCGGGGTGCCACTTCCACCAAAGAGATGCTTGACCGGCTTGCCATTCCGTTCAATCGTCTGCAAGGCTTTCTTGACCTGCTTACGCAACTGAACTTCATCACCACTACCAACAGCAGCAGAACCAGCTTCATTCCCAAACAACCCTTGGAAAGCCTCAGAATGCAGGACCTGGTAATGGGTCTGTACGGCCTTGCGAATATTGATGAAGTGGAGCATGATACGGCAGGGGAGGCGGTGGCCCAGCAGGTGCAGGACCACGGTATCGCCTCATTGGGGAATCTTACCCTAGAAAACCTGCTGCAGCGCATCTAACCCAAGGCAACATCCAGGATCATCATGGTTGCAAATCCGAGCATTGTGCCGAACGTTGCATAGTGGATTCCCTTGTGATCCCCTTTCTCTGCCTGCGACTCAGGTATCAACTCCTCGACCACCACATAGATCATGGCTCCTGCAGCGAAGGAGAGGGCATACGGAAGGATGGGTTGCATTTGGGTGACCAGCAGTGCTCCAAGCACCCCTCCTATGGGTTCCACGATGCCGGAAGCCTGGCCATAAAAGAAGGCTTTGCGCCGACTCAGGTTCTCTCTGCGCAGTGGGATGGAGACTGCAGCTCCCACGGGAAGATTCTGCAGTCCGATGCCGATGGCAACCACGAGAGCTGCCATCATGCCCTGTCCGGTGACGGCAGCAGATCCTATCGCCACACCTACCGCCAGACCCTCAGGGAAGTTGTGCAACGTGATCGAGAGTACCAGGAGAATGGATCTTCTCAAGTGAGTTGGAATGCCCTCCTCATCCCCCTCTTTGGATCCGATGTGCGCATGGGGCAGCAAGTGGTCGCTCAGCCAGAGAAAACCTCCTCCGAGCAAGAACCCTATCGAGGCTACGATGTAGGCAGGAATCCTGCCTCCCTCTGCTATCTCGATGGCAGGAGCAAGCAGCGACCAGAAGGAAGCAGCAATCATGACACCGCTGGCAAAACCGAGCATACTGTTCATGACATGCGCCTTGATCGTCTTGAAGAAGAACACGAGTGAGGCCCCCAGAGCGGTCATCGCCCAGGTTCCCATGGTGGCAAGGAATGCCAGAAGCACCGGATTGTTACTCATACCGTTACGATACGAGCCAACCTTCCATCGGTCAAGAGGAAAACCGCTTGCCTTGCACTGCAGACAAAGGCTACTCTGGTGGTGGAGGATCCTATGGTGTTAGACCCCTTGAAACAACAAGTAATCGACCCTCTCATCTGGCACTCCTTTCCCGATGAGCGTGACGGCGTCCTTGCCGATGAGATATGGAAGTGTGGAGACCTCGTCTGCACACTCTTGAAAGACCCTGCATGCAAGAGTGGGGAGGATTTGGTGCGCATTCCTTACTCGATGGTGGTCCAGCGCAAGCGCAAGACCATTCTGGTAGTCAGTCTTGAGCAGGAGGATCTTCGCTCCCTCTCCTACAAACTCGGCTGCTCGCTCAGGGAGTTGCAGGATGAGTATCAGACCAAGGGGTACTTCTCGGAGAACAGGGCGTATCTCTACACAGCCTTGGAACGAGAAGATCTGGGCCTCTATGACGGAGACATGGATTTGCAGAGTATCAGGATCTTTTTCCTGGAGACCATCTGCGACACCTTTGATATCCTCAGTGAGCCGGTTCAGATCAAAGTGTAAAGACAAAGCTCCCTGAAAAACTTACCGAGGATGAGGGGCCTGAAGGTTCCCGATAAGGAACCATGAGGCCCTTTCCTCCCTCCTTGATCGCCATGGGGGCATAGAGGGTGGAGGCCTCTTGTCTGGGGACCAGCGTCGATACTCCGGCAACAGGAGCAGGGGCTATCTTCGCTTTGAGTACGACTCCCTCGATTTCCAGCAGTACCCACTGCCCATAGGTGTACCCCGCCTCAAGCAGTTCAGCTTCACTGAGGGAGATGGTCAACATTTCAGTCACCGGCTTTCCCTCCACCTCGAGGGAGAGGGGTTTTGCCCGTTGGGTAGTGGTGCAGGATGCCAGCAGCAATAGGCTTGCAAGTATGGTCGCGATATATATGTTTCTCATTCATTCCTCCTCAATCAGGGTGAAGAAGCTCTTCTGGTACTCCAAAAGGCCTTCACTGCGCATCTTGCTCAGTTCACTGGACATGGCACTTCGTTCTACACACAGATAGTCTGCCAATTGCTGGCGATCGAATGGGATGGAGAAACTCCTCGACCCTCGTTTCTGTGCCTCCGCAGAGAGATAGGAGAGCAATTTCTCCCGGGTGCTTCGCTTGGTGATATGATTCATTTTCTTCATGAGCTCCAGATTCTTGTAAGAGAGCAGGCGAACCATGTTCTCGATGAGAGCATGGTGGAAGCTGCACCCTTTGGAGCAGGAGGTGATCACCTGATGGATATTCAAGAACAAAATGGTGGTAGGCTCGCAGGTGATGACCGAAACCTCACTCATCTGTTGGGTGCAGGCGAGCGTCTCGGCAAAGCTGTCAGCAACCCCGAGATTGGAAACTACGGTCCTGTTGCCCCAGAAATCATGGCGCTCGATGTTCACCGAACCGCTGAGCACAATGCCCAGCTCATCGGTGAACTCGCGTTCATCGATGATCGTATAGTCTTTGGGGAACTCGGACTTCCTCGCCCTCAGGCAGGTGAGGAGGTTGGGTATATCCTCTGCCTGGATCTGTGAGAAAAGGACTGAGTGCCGCAGAATGGAAACGATATCCATAGATCTCCCTTGTTTGTTGTAAAAACAACATAATCTCTTTGAAGCCCATGGTACCATAGCTTGCGAAACGAGACAATGGAGGATTGTATGATCAGACAGATGATTACTATAGATGAAGAGAAGTGCAACGGTTGCGGCTTGTGCGTAAGCGCTTGTCAGGAGGGTGCAATCGGCTTGGTAAACGGCAAGGCTGTCCTCCTGCGTGAGGATTACTGCGATGGGCTTGGCAACTGCCTGCCGGTCTGCCCCACCGGCGCTATAAGCTTTGAGGAGCGAGAGGCGCCGGCTTTCAATCATGAGGAAGTGGAGAAGCTGATGGGTGAGCAGAAGCCGGTCTTCAGCTGCCCCGGCAGTCAGATCAAGGTGATGAAGCAGGAGAGCCGGAAAGAAGAGGCTTCTTCCGCACAAAGCACCCAGAAGATGGCAAGCCAGCTTCGCCAGTGGCCGGTGCAGATTAAGCTCGCTGCTCCCAATGCCGCTTTCTTCAACAACTGTGACCTGCTTATCGCTGCCGACTGTGCAGCCTATGCCCATGGTGATTTCCACAATACCTTCATCCGCAACCGGGTCACCCTTATCGGCTGTCCCAAGCTTGATGAAGGCGACTATGCGGAGAAGCTGTCGGCAATCTTTGCCAGCCATGACATCAGAAGCGTCACGGTGGCACGGATGGAGGTTCCTTGCTGTGGAGGCCTCGACCATGCCGTCAAGCGGGCCATCACCGCCAGCGGAAAGATCATTCCCCTCGCCGTGGTGACCATCTCCTCCGAAGGGGAGATCCTTCGCTAGTAGATCCAGGAAGCCCCTATACCAAGAGCGATCATCTGGTCTCCTTCCCAGTTGAACAGATCCGAGCTCTGCCCGAAGGGAGCGGAGAGGGATCCTACCAGACTGAATCCCTCAAAGACTGACCAGACGGCACCCACAGTTGTGTTCATCGACAGGTCGAGTGGGCTGAGGATGGTCCTCAGACTGAGGGAGAGGCTGCTTGTTGGGGTATAGACCAGCTCAGGGTAGAGCAGGAGGGTGCAGGTTGCATCCTCCTGACCTTTGAAAGCCCAGCTTCCCAAAGGCCGGCTGAGAAATTCCAGACGCAGTGCCAGGGTGCGGTCACCGGAGAAGTAGAAGGAGTGGAACAAGCCCCCGCTGATCAGGAACGAAGAAGCATCGGTTGAGAATGCATGGTCAAGCGCGACCGAAGAGCTGAGATACCAATCGGCACCGATATTTCCCTGCAGGCTCACATAAGGCTTGTGTTTTCGCTCTCCTGCATCGGTGGTGGCGTAGCCCGCCTCCACCTTTGTCTCCCCCACATTCGTGTAGAAACGCAAGCCAAAGCCTACATCTTCCACCCTGGTAGTTGTACTGGGGATCAGCACTGCTTCAAAGAAGCTGAAGAAACCCAGCGGGTAGTTCAGTGCTGCCATCCAATCTGTCTTGTCCCGCAGCTCTGCCTGCGTCAGGCTAACTGAGGTTGAGGAACTGCCATAGAGCACATCTCCTGCATTGAAGAGCATGCCGTCGCCCCAGCTGAGCCGGGTTTTTCCTGCAGTCAAGCGGAAGGAGGGGAAGCGTGCACGCAGGTACGCCTTGTGAATGATATCATTCAAGGTTGGAGAGGTGTCCGGATAGGATGCCTTGAGCACCACCTCCCCACGGACATTGCCCGAGTTGGGTGAGGGAAGGGAGATTTTCAGGTCCATGCCCATTCTCTGGTGAACCGTCTCTGTT
>JAAYQY010000013.1 GCA_012519125.1 Spirochaetales bacterium | reverse complement strand
TTCATCTCTCCAAGGCAACAAAACAAAGCAGTACGATGCACTTCATGCTCATCGTACTGCTTTTTGGGAGTATCTGCAAAACCTTTCTGGCTGCGCATCAGTTTTCGAAGAAACGATCACCAATGTCCTTTCGGTACCAAGCCCCCTCAAAGTTGACATGGGGTACACCTCGATATGCATTCTTGTTTGCGTTCATGATGTTGTAGCCAACACCGACAACGGTAACACATCGTCCACCTGTGGTAAGCAGCTTTCCCTCAAGCTCCTGCACACCACCGAAGAAATAGCGGGGAGCTCCTTCAAACGTGTTGAGCAGCAGTGAGGCAGGCATGGGATCCAGCGGTTTGCCGATGATTGGGGCCTGGGGATACCCCTTGGAGGCAATCACCAGTGCGACCGTCGATTTATTGGATACTTCCAAGGTCAGAGAGGAGAGCGTATCTGCCTTCATGGCATTGAGAATGTCAACGATGTCCGTTTTGATGAGGGGGACGAAGGCTTGTGCTGCAGGGTCATTGAATCGCACATGGTAGTCCACCAGTATCGGGCCATGCTTGGTAATGATGACGCTGATGGTCAGCACGCCCTTGTAAGCCATTCGTTCGGCTTTCAGGCCAAACAGGGTAGGTTCGATGATGGTGTCGATCAGGGCTTGTTTCACTTCCTGTTGGAGTGGTACTGGGCAGATGGAACCCATACCGCCGGTGGGAAGCCCTCCCTCCTCAGCCTTCATGTAGTCACTGGAGGTAGGAAGCATCAAATACCCTTTGTTATCCAAAAAGAGGGTGACCGTAATGGGAAGCCCTGCAAGATGCTCTTCAAGAATGATGGGGCCGGTAGCCAGCAGTCCACGGGAAAAATCCATCAAGGTATCATAATCGGAGGAGTCTACCATAACCCGGCTTGGGGCAATAGCGTTGCTCTTCACGACAAAGCGTTCTTTTTCGTGGCGTTTGAGGTAATCGGAAAGCTTCTCCTCATCTTCGAAGAGCACGTGTGATGGAGTAGGGATGTTGTGCCGGTCGGAGAACATGCGTGAAAAGTTTCTGTCGCCTTCCAGCTTCAGGGTCCTATTCGGGGCCCCAAAGGTGTCGATGCCCCTTTCATTGAGGTAGTCGATCACCCCAGTGAACAGCGGGGCCTCAGTACCTACGAAGACATAATCGATGGCATGTTCACAACAGGCCTCATGGACTTGTTTGGGATCAGAGGGGTCGATGGCAAGATTGATGGCAATGGATTGGGTGCCGACGTTGCCTGGTGCAACAAACAGGCCATCGATCAGACGACTCTGGGAGAACCACCATGCAATGGCATGATCCTTCGCTCCGGAACCTAATACTAGTACTCTCATTGCACTTCCTTCCCGATCAGATTACTCCAGTAAACGTACCATTTTACCGCTTCACAGGTCAACAAGTCCTCTGAGGGCAACATGGTAATGCTCTGCCTTGGTGGCTTGCACCACCGCTTGCTTGATCGAGGATGTATTGGGCACTCCCTTGAGGTATGAACAGGTATGTTTGCGCATGAGGGTGCACGCTGTTTTCTCCCCGAAGGTTTCGATCATCAGGTCCAGATGCCTCAGAATTGCCTTGTGGCGCATGGCAACAGTCACCTGCGGCATTACCTCTCCGGATAGGATTGCTTTTGCCTGAGAGAAGACAAAGGGGTTTCCAATGGCTCCCCGTGCGAACATCACCCCGTCGATGCCGGTCTGTTCAAGCATCCGTTTTGCATCCTCAGCTTTGAAGAGATCCCCAGAGCCGAAAACCGGTACCTGATAGTGATGGTCGGTGCAGTACTGCTTGAGTGTGGTGAGCTTGGACCAATCAGCAAAGGGTGCGTAACCCTTGCTTCTTGTCCTGGCATGGAGGGTGAGCATGGAAGCTCCTCCATCCAGTGCTGCTTGTGCAAATTCCAAAGAATTCTCACTCGACTCATCCCAGCCGGTACGGAATTTGACGGAAACAGGGATATCAGTGGAGTCAGTGATGATTCTGACCACCTCGGTGATCAAGGCCGGGTTCTTCATCATTGCCGAACCAGCTCCAGTCTTGGTTACTTTGGGAACAGGACACCCACAGTTTATGTCAATGACATCACAATGGTAGGGTTGCAGCTGTTCGAGAGCCTCTTTCAGCGAGTCGGTACTGCCCATGAAGAGCTGGATCGCATACTGCTTCTCATTCGGTGCACGGTCCATCAGACAGAGGGTTTTTTCCCCTTCGCGGGCCAGCCCTTCGGCACTGACCATCTCGGTATAGCTGAAGTCTGCACCGTTTTCGATGCAAAGGGTTCTGAATGGGATATCGGTATATCCTGCCAGGGGTGCAAGAAATACATTCCCTGGTACGGTGACAGGGCCGATCTGTACTGAGTGATAAAGGTTCTGTTCGCTCATAGGTCCTTTGGCAAGGCAAACGCCTTGAGGCTGTTAGCATAAAGACTTTCTGCCAGCTCTTCAAGAGAAGTTTGTCTCAGCTCTGCGAGGACTTTCACCGTTTCGATGAGATATTGGATCTTGTTACGTTCCCCCTTGTAGGGATAGGGAGTCATGAAGGGAGCTTCGCTCTCCACCACGATACGGTCATGGGGAAGACGCATTGCAACCTCATGCAAGGCCTTGCTGTTGCGGAATGTCAGATTGCCTGCAAAAGAGAAGGTGAGATTCAGATCGAGAGTCTGTCTGGCAAACTCCCAATCCTCCCCAAAGCAGTGCAGAATACCCCCCTTTGGAGGAAGCTTTTGCGAGAGGATGGGCAACAGGTCATCACCGGCATTGCGGTTGTGTATGATAACCGGAAGATCCAGATGCCGTGCAATTTCCAGATGCTTGAGCATCAGCTCGATCTGCAGCGTCTTGTCTCCTCCGAACATATGGAAGTAGTCCAAACCCGTCTCGCCAATTGCAACCACCCCCCGTTTGTGGGCGTGGGCGATCACCCGCTCTTCCCAATCCTTGCCAGGATTGGTGACCTCTGTGGGGCTGACTCCGACGGCATGGAACACAGAGTCAGAGCTTTCCAGGTTTGCATAGGTACGCTCAAAATCTGCCAGACTGTTGCAGATGCTTACCACGTGCCTGACAGACTTGACCTTGGCCATCTGTACAGCGAGCAGTTGCTCCATCTTGTCGTCTTGCAGTAGCCCAATGTGGGCGTGCGTATCAAACAGTTGCATACCGACTCCTTGAGAAGAATCTCACATGTAGGGAGATGTGTCTAAACTATACCATGGGTTATAGTGGTCGTCAACGTTGTAACTCGAATACTGTCAATTACTTATATCGTTTGAATGATGGTTTGACAAATTCATGGCCACGTGGTAGCTTTACAACGTTACTGCCATTTTGGCAAAGGATTTGCATGAAAAAAGAACGAATGCGCGCCGCCGATGCGCCGGTTCAGCGAAACCGACCATCAACCGGCTATATATATTTGGTAAAAAACCCCTCTTCCAACGAAACCAGCATCTGTGCCTGGGATTCGGTTTTGTACCCTGGCACCAGTGTGGTTGCACCGACTCGCTATGGCCTCGATCTGGGTATCATCGTCTCCAGTGCCGATCGATTGGGAGGAGCGTATACCCCTGGTTGCGACCAGTGCAGGGGTGCATGCCTGCACGGTGAGTGTGCGGACAAGGAAGAGGAAGCGAGCGAAGAGCAAGCACCTGCTGTGGATGAGGAGATTGAGTTGCTCTACCAATCAGAACCGGATGAGGATCCCTGTGATTCGTGTGCGGGATGCAACCCTCAGCCTGAACCGCAACAGGTAACTCTCTCAGGGGATATCATCTGGATAGACCGACTGGCAACCCCATCCGATCTGAATCGTTATCAGGAGTTGGTGGAGAAAGAAGATGAGGCGATGCGCATCTGTCGTGAGAAGATCGCCCACCACAAGTTGGACATGAAGCTGGTTACCGCCCACTTCTTGCTTGGCGAGCCGAAGATCATCTTCTTTTTCACTGCAGATGTCCGCGTGGATTTCCGTGAGTTGGCCAAGGACCTTGTATCGGTTTTCAGGATCCGGATTGAGTTGCGTCAGATCGGAGTCCGTGATGAAAGCAGGGTGCTTGGTGGTCTTGCCGTCTGTGGCCGGGATTTTTGCTGCCACAGTGTCACTGACAAACTGAATCCGGTTTCCATCAAGATGGCCAAAGAGCAGAATCTTTCCTTGAATTCCATGAAGATAAGCGGACCGTGCGGGAGGTTGCTTTGCTGTCTGTCGTATGAGTTTGATTTCTATGTGGAAGAAAAGCGACACTATCCGCCGGAAGGAAGCAAATTGAAGGTGGGCTTTGACTTGATGAAAGTTATAGAAGTCAACATACTGTCGAAGAAGATTTCTTTGAGTGGCAGTGAAGGAAGGATGTTGAGCATCCCCCAAAGTGCTGTCTTTTACAACGAGGAAACCAGTCGTTGGGAGATAACAAAGGAGTATGCAGACGAATTTTTGTCCAACTGAAGTAAAGCATTGTATTGACCGATTTTAGAGACTGTGATATGTTTTTACACCGTCGGCCCTGTGTTGCCGACATCATCTTTAATAAATGAACTACGTATTCAAGGTAATATGTTTGGAGGTATTACGTGATTAACAGGTCTGCTGAGAAAAGAGAGCGACAGAACCGCGTTCGAAGAATGAGGAACCGTGCTGCAAAGAGCACCATGCGCACCGCAATTAGGAAATTTGACGCCGCTGTGGTCGCCAATGACAAAGATACTGCCGCTTCTGCTCTTGCACTGAGCCTCAAGCTGCTTGATTCAACTGCAAGCAAGGGTATCATCCACAAGAACACTGCCAGCCGAAAGAAATCCAGATTGGCAGCCCGCTTCAACAAGCTGAACGAACCGGCCACAGTACAGGCATAATTTCAGCTCGTTGGATTGAGTACCGATGCTTATATCGGTGTATAGCGCATGCGCGAATATAGTGTTGAAGGAGTAACCATGGCAGGACCAAAGTTGACAAAAGCAGCCATAATCGAGAGTCTTCATGAGAAGCATGGACTGAATAGGGCCGATATCCACAAGATCATCGATGAGTTCTTCGAGGAAATTAAGGAAGGGCTGAAGAATGATCAGGTCATCGAACTCCGTGGCTTCGGGACCTTTGAAGTTCGTACCCGCAAAGGCAGGGAGAAAGCTCGCAACCCCAAGACCGGTGCCATCGTTGCCGTCGAGACACATGGGGTCGCCATTTTCCGTCCGGGCAAGGAACTCAAGGATTACGTTTGGGACCTACGTGACAACAAACCGGTGAACGCCTAAGCCATCACGCCTCTGATGTAGGAGATACTCTCTTGGTTGATTTACACGCACGACGGAGCCTCAGAACGGTTTGTTCTGAGGTTCTTGTGTTACTAGTATCGGCATTTATCCATTCGATCGCCTTTCCCGGCCTTGTTTCAGCCAACGGTGTGGGATTCATTGCGTTCTTTTCCTTGATACCTGTGTTCCTCGTCATCCGTACCACAACATGGAAGCTGGTTCCTTTCTACGGCTTCTTTTACGGATTTGTATTCTACCTTTTCTTCAACTACTGGCTTAAAACCTTCCACCCTCTTGCCATCCTGATCGTGCCGATCATCAAGGGAGGGGAGATGCTGATGCTCTTCCCCGTCTTGAAGGCGGCACAGAAGTTGTTCAAGAAGTACGGGTATCTTGTTGAAGCGTTGGTGTACGTGGCTTACTCCTATCTCAGCCAGGATTGGTTCGCCGGGTATCCCTACGGTACGCTGGGTTCAGCCATCTACCGGTATCTCCCACTTATCCAAAGTTCTGAGATCTTTGGTATCTGGGGTGTGAACATGCTCATGGTGCTCCCTCAGACATTCCTTGCCTTCCATGGCTATGAGAAACTGAAAGACCGATCAATCTCGTTCAAGACCACAGTCCGAACCCATCGCCTGAGTGTCATCGCCTATCTTGTGTTGTTTGTGGCAAATCTCATCTTCGGCATAGTGAGCATCACGTTCTGGAATGGCCAGCAGCCAGAGAAGAGCTGGCGTGTGGCCACCATCCAGCACAGTGCAGATACTTGGAAGGGTGGGTATGCCACCTATAAGAACAACTTTAATATTCTGCGCAGAATGAGCCTTGAAGCGCTTGGTTCAGATCCAGACATCATACTCTGGTCGGAGACCGCCTTCGTTCCTTCGGTTGCCTGGCATGAGAACTATCCCTCAGACCCTGCCACCTCGGCATTGGTGGAAGAGTTTGTCGCCTTTGGCAAGTCCTTGCCCATTCCCTTGTTGACCGGCAACCCTGAAGGGGTCATCGACGATCCTTCCCTGCCTCCCTTGCTCTCAGATGGTTCTTGGAACCGAAAGGATTACAACACCGTCATCTTCTTCGAGGACGGGAAAATCAAGAATACCTATCGCAAGCAGCATCTGGTTCCCTTCACCGAACATTTCCCCTATGAAAAGCAGTTGCCATTGCTCTACAACATCCTGCTGGCCAACGACTACAACTGGTGGGAGAAGGGCCACGAGCCAGTGGTGTTCGAGACAGAGGAGGGGGTGAAATTCTCCACTCCGATCTGTTTTGAGGACGTGTTCGGGTATCTGAATGCCGGCTTTGTTGCCAGTGGTGCTGATGTAATTGTCAACATGACCAACGACGGCTGGTCGAAAGCAGTCTCTGCAGAAGTGCAACATCTTGCACTGGCTGTATTCCGCTCCATTGAAAACCGTCGGACCACGGTCAGAGGGACCAACAGCGGAATGACCTGTGTCATCGATGTCACCGGAAAGATTGTCGACCCCATGGAGCCCTTCAAGGTAGGCTGGCACATCTATGATGTTCCTGTCTTTACCTCAGAAGCGCACGGGTTTACCTTCTATACCCGTTATGTTGACTGGTTTGCCTTTTTGACCATCTATCTTTCCATCTTCCTTCTGGCAGGCTCATCCCTGTATCGTTTGTATCTGTTCTTCTCGAGGAGAAAGTAAACACCAACATGACCTACCTCAGCGCAGCACTTTTCATCATCGGGACGGAACTGACCCGCGGTGTCATCGCAGACAAGCATTGTCAGCTTCTGTCCAGCCAGCTCACCCAACTTGGGTATCGTGTCGACCGTATGGTCCTTGTTCCCGATGATGGCACCATCGCCGAGGTTCTTGAGGATTGCATCGCTCACTGTGACGTTGTCCTGCTTACGGGAGGCCTCGGTCCCACCAGCGACGATATGACCCGCTCGATTGTTGCCTCTCTTGCCAAAGTACCCCTCGTTCGTGATAAGCAGACCTTTGAGCTGCTCTACCAGAGAATCGGGGAACGTATCTGGGGCGCGAACGAACAACAGACCATGATACCCGAGGGCTTCGAGGCTATCCCCAACCCCTTTGGGACTGCGGCAGGCTTTCGCGGGTTCATTCCCTCTGGCAATCGTCATATTGCTTGTGTGGCAATGCCCGGTCCTCCCCGGGAGATGGACCCTATGTTCTTCGACGAGGTACTTCCTTGGTTGGCCCAGCTCATCGGCCATGATGACTTCTCCCGTAGTGAGTATTCCACGTTCTTGATTCCCGAAGCAAAGCTCGAGGAGTTGTGCAAGTCCGTCACCTTCAACGGCCTTACTTGGGGGACACGCTTCCAGGATCTGAAAATCAGCCTCTACCTCAATGGAGGAGATAGTGAGGAGCGTACGGTTATGGCAGACCACCTCAGATCTCTTGTGGGGCCTTCGTTGGTGATAGATGGTGATGTAATGCCTTCGGATTTGCTGACCGACCTGCTGCTAGAGCGCAATGAGACGATCAGTTGTGCAGAGAGTTGCACTTCAGGTTTCATCGCAAAGCTGCTTACCGATAAACGTGGCAGTTCCGCTTGGTTCTATGGCGGGGTGGTAACCTATGCAAATGAGGCAAAACGGGAGTTCCTCGGCGTGTCTGAACTGACCTTGGATACCCATGGAGCTGTCAGCGAGGCTTGTGTACGGGAGATGGCAAAGGGAGTGCTCGACCGTTCGAAAACTGATTGGTCTATTGCAGTCAGTGGAATTGCCGGCCCTGATGGAGGCAGCAAGGAAAAACCAATTGGTACTGTCTGGTTTGGCTTTGCTGGAAAGAATAGGCCAACTGAGGCTGTGTGTGTCCATCTCAGTACATGGGGGAGGGAATCTGTACGCAGGAAAGCCTCTGTAGTGGCACTTATTCTCGCCAGCCGTTACATCAAAGGAGATTGCTTGCTTGACACTGTCGACAAGTGGCAATATATTTAGATTACCAACCGCGGAAATCCTACAAACGAATCGCTATTTCATTTCCGCATATGCAAACATCCTGTATTACCGTTTAGGAGCCGGGCCTCTGGTGCACTTCTTTTTGTAGTGTAGTGCCCAATAAAACCTGTTCCGCTGGAGTTTATCCTATGTCTTCCGAAGAATTAATCCAATCTGAAGCTGAACTGTCACTACCTTCTGAGCCTGAAAGTGCAAAGAAACCG
>JAAYQY010000108.1 GCA_012519125.1 Spirochaetales bacterium | reverse complement strand
GTGTGAACCGTGTGTCAGCATATACCCTTCCTTATGAACTACGGAAGGAGGAACTCAACTCAATGAATTGCTGCGCTCCCCTTTTAGCAAGTTTCTTTAGTGACGCCCGCAAGCCGGGAGGCTATCAAATCGACGTCATTGGAAATGATGATACCAAGGACAGGAAAAATGTACAAGGGTGGGGGGGAGCTCTTTACATAACAATAAATGTTATGATATATAAATTGTTATGAAAACACTCCTTTTGAAAACAGACAAGGACCTCCAGATTTTCATGCATCCCAAACGTCAGCAGATACTGCACTTGCTCTCAGTGAATGCAAGTATGACTGCCAAGCAGATCAGTGATGCACTTGCCATGCAACCTTCGAGTGCAAAGCACCATCTGCTTCGTCTGCAGGAGCTGGGCTTGGTGGAAGTCGATCATACAGAACTGATCCATGGCATTACGGCTACGTTCTATCGAAAGACGCTGGTGACCGTCAGTTTTGCTTCCTTGGGTGCTGAAAAGCAAAAGCTTGTCTCCGACTTCATTGACAAGCAAGTCCGTGATGACCTCTATGCAAAACCAAGGACCCATACGGATGAGTCAGGGCACTTCATGGCCGACCAGCTTTCGGGTGTGGTGCATCTGAGCGAGAAAGAGGCTGACCAAGTCTATCGACTCATCCGGACTTTCTTGGCAAAGCATGAGAAGCATGGTGAAGGGAAAAAGGCCTACGCCTATTCGTTGGTAGCCTATCATGTCTAAGAAGTTCCATCCCTCTTCCTATCTCATCCTGCTCGGCCTCTCCTTTTTTGCCTTGGGGCTGAGCATTCCTGCCATGAGTCTCATCGTGGTGAGCAAGCAGTACAGCCTGGCGCATCTGAGTGCGGCAATGGTCATCTATTCGGTGGTTGTCATGCTCTTGGAGATCCCCAGCGGTATGTTTGCTGATACCCAGGGCAGAAAGCGTTGTTTTGCCCTCGGACTTTTCTTTTCTTCAGTCGGGACAGCATTTCTCTTTTCTTCCTCCTTTCCTCTTCTCTGCATCGGATTTGCCTTCAGCGGAATGGGAAGGGCCTTTGGGAGTGGAAGCCTGGATGCACTCTTTCTTGAAACGGGCCGTGATGCAGGCAGGAAACTTGGTGACCTGGTTTTTGCAATGGAGATCAACGCTTCGCTTTGTTTGAGCATTGGTTCTCTTGTTGGGGGGTTTTTGCTCAGTTTGGGTCCTGCAGGTCCTGGTTTGACATTCTATGTAGTAGGAGCCAGGTTGGCATTGTTGCTGCTTGCTTTCATCCTCTTGCCTTTCTTGGTGGTAGAGCCCAACAAGCGTATGCACCAGGATGCCAAGCCTATCGGGCAGACTGCGCTCCTGTTCAAGACGTTGCGATCCCACCCTTTCCTTGTTGCCTATACCGTGAGCGTTCTCTTGCAAGGTCTGTTGCTTGCCAGCCTTGAAAGCTACTGGCAACCCTTTCTGAGGGATCTCTTTGACTCCGACTCCCAACTGTGGATTCTTGGTCTGATTGCAGGCTCCATCTTCGCAGTCAGCATTCTTGGTTCTCTTGCAGGAAAGTCGTTGATGCACCGAATGAATCCGCGTCGCATCTATCTCTTTGCTTTCATTGCAGTCTTTTGCATGCTGGCTTTTCTCTCATTCTCTGCAAGCATAGGCTTCTTTCTTGCTTGGTATATAGCAATCTACCTGATTTTGGGAATCATGAGTGTGGTTGGGGTATCTCTGCTCAACGAGGAAGCAGATGACTCAGTACGATCTTCCCTTTCCAGCCTCAGTTCTTTCTTCTTGCAAAGTGGAGGACTCTTGGCCAATCTTACAGCCACGCTGGTGTTCTTGGTTGGGGGGGTGAGTCTCTTTTGGAAGAGTGTGGCCCTCTTCGGCCTGCTTGGAATCTTTGCTCTGGCGAAGCCTTTGCTACAGCGTTCTCCACGCTCCTGAGTCGAGCAGCTGTTTCAGGTGAACGGCCTTTTCGTTGCTGAACTGGGCTCCCCTTTGGGTGATTATCTCTCCGGCCAAAATTGATGCGATGATACCCGACTCCTCAATGCTGTAATGGTGGTATTGGCCGTAGAGAAAGCCTGCAGCATAGACATCGCCTGCTCCGGTGGTGTCGACGGGAATGACAGGGCCTTTCACCGGAATGGATATGACCTTTCCCTCGTGGCTGATGTACGAGCCCTTCTTGCCATTTTTTACGATGGCAGTTCTGCAGAGCTTTCCCATCGAGCGACAGCACTCATAGGGGTCGTAGTTGTCAAAGAGGATTCTCGCTTCCTCACGGTTGGCAAAAACAATATCACAATACTCGGTGATCAGTTTGATGAACGGTTCTCGATACCGTCCGACGGCAAAGGGGTCTGCAAGATCGAAGGAGACGACCGTCTGGTTGCTCTTGGCAATACTCAAGGCTTTCATGATCGCAGATTGCTGACTTTGGGTATCCCACATGTAGCCGGTGAAATGAAAGAAATCCGCTTGGGCTACCGTTTGCTCCACCACATCCGCTTCAGCATAAAGCCGATTGGCACCGAGAAAGGTGTTCATGCTGCGTTCGCTGTCAGGGGTGATGAGAATTACCGTGGAGCCGGTCATCTCCTCTTTGGTGACCACCAGCTCATCATGAACACCGAGTTCCTTGAGCCTGGTCCGATAGATGACACCGTTCTCATCGTCCCCGACTTTCCCTGCCAAGGTGGCATCTACCCCAAGGGAGGCGAGGGCAATGATGGTATTGGGGCAACTCCCTCCACAAGAGTAGGAGGTTTGTCGTTCCTTGCTCAAGAGCAGCAGTTCCTCCATCCGGTTCTTGGAGATGAGTGCCATCGTTCCCTTGTGGATTCCCAGGTCCGTGATATCCTGCTCTTCGACACTGACAATAATGTCGATGAGAGGATTCCCTATTCCATAGACCCTGTGTTCCTGCTGTTTCATGTAGTCACATTCTACCATCGACAGAGGGGAGAATTCAACAAGGACCTTGCGAAAGTGAAGGGGCGAGGGTAGGATGGGGTTGGAGGGATACATGGCATCGTATCAGATTCTCGGAGGAAAGCCTGCTAGTGGAGAGGTGAGGGTGGGAGGAAACAAGAACAGTGCCCTTCCCTGTCTTGCTGCGACCTTGCTTACCGACGAGCCTGTTCGCTTGGAGAATGTGCCTGATATCGAGGATGTCCAGGTCATGATTCAGCTTCTCAAAAGTCTTGGTTCCTCCATTGTCAAAGAAGATTCGCACGCCTATACCATCACCAGCGGCAGCCGAAGCGGCTCTCTCAAGCGTTCGCTCGTCGAGGCGGTGCGGGGCTCGATCCTTCTGCTTGGGCCCCTCCTTGCTACCAATGAGGAAGTCCGCCTTACTCCCCCCGGAGGCGATGTGATAGGACTGAGGAGATTGGATACCCATTTCCTTGGTCTCAGTTCCCTGGGTTCTGTCTGCACTATCTCCGATGAGGGAGAGATTCACATCAAGGCGAATCACAGCCGGCTCAAGGGCGGTGATATTTTCCTGGATGAGGCCTCGGTGACAGCCACTGAGAACGTGCTCATGGCAGCAAGCCTTGCAGATGGGGAGAGCATCATCAGCAATGCGGCAAGCGAGCCGCATGTGCAAGACTTGTGCAACCTGCTGCAGCGTATGGGTTCTTCCATCGAGGGCATAGGTTCCAACCGTCTCTTGGTCAGGGGAAAAAACCGTTTGCATGGATGCTCCTTCCGAATCGGCAGTGATTATATGGAGGCAGGTTCCTTCATTGGGCTAGCTGGTGCAAGTGGCGGGCAGGTTCTCATCAAGGATGTTGAGCATGAGCACCTCAGGATGATCCGGTTGGGCTTTGAGCGGATCGGTATCCAGTTTGTGGTGGATGGTCCATCCTCGATCCTGGTTCCCCGCAAGCAGAAGAGAATCCTCTGCAAGGAAGTGGGGGGGCATACCGCAAAGATAGATGATGCTCCCTGGCCAGGTTTTCCGGCAGACCTTCTGAGCATCATCACCGTCTGTGCAACCCAGATGGAGGGTTCCATTCTCATCCATGAAAAGATGTTTGAATCGAGAATGTACTTTGTCGATTGGCTGATTCGAATGGGTGCCGACATTATTCTGTGCGATCCTCACAGGGCGGTGGTGAACGGCCCGAGCCAGTTGATTGGATCGCAGGTAAGCAGCCCTGATGTGCGTGCTGGCATGGCACTCGTCATTGCGGCTGTCTGTGCCCAGGGGAGAAGCACCATAGAAAATATCTACCAGATTGAACGGGGGTATGAGGATCTTTGCGGCAAGCTTCAAGCCCTCGGACTGGAGATAGAACGAGTAGGCTAACTCTCTGTTTTTCCAAGAGTTCGAGAGGCTGTCCACAACCTAATACCAAAGTTATCCACAAGTTATCCACAACCCCTTGTACACAAGTTTGGGGAGCCTTTTTGATGGGAGAAGTTTCCCTCTGTTGCACCGGGTATATGGACGTATTCTGAAAGAATGACAAGTTTATACATTAAAACAAAATAGTATAATTCCTACCTCACAACTTCAATTGAATTTTTATATAAGATTCATTCACTTCCATATGGATTGGAACCGTGTTGCATCTACACTTTGCAAACGAGTTATCAACAAGTTATCCACAAGCAATACTCCTCGCTTGAAAAGGCTGTAAGTAACCTTATGACGGCACTTACTGGATCTTCTACACTAAGAGAAAGCCGCTCTGTTGCAAGGGTAACTTGTGGATAACTTTCAGCACAACTTCTCACATTGCTCACTCCTTGTACCTTTGCTATGATTGCATCACATCAGGGGGCATTCTTTGAAGCGCAAGTTCTGGACAACCAGTACATCCATCATTCTCATCTCTGCGATTCTGTTGTTGGCCCTCAGCTTGCTGACCATCTCCCGCATCGAAAAAGGTGTACCGTACCAACACTGCTGAAAGTATTGAGCAGTTGAAGCGGCAGTTTTTGTACGACTCAGTTCAGAACCAGATCAAACGCATCGATACCCAACGTGTTATCACCAACCAACGCTATCAGGCCGAGCTGGAGCGGAAGCTTTTGCTCCTCGACAATGCCTACACAACCGGTGACGGTTTTGTGGGAAGGGCCACCTCATATTTTTCCAATACGGCCAATGCAGCATGGACCGCCGTGTTGTGGGAAAAGGAAACGGGTAAGGTGATGTTGGACACTCACTCACTGGTTGGTGAAGGGGAACTTCCCATTGAGGTGGTGAGAACGAGAATACATGAGTACGTCACCCACTCCCTCTGTTCCTATGCACCCTACACCCTCTTTCTTGGCATTCCGCAAACGATGATTGAATCTGAGGTGAAAGCGTCCATTGCCGAAGAGATTTATGGCTCTGCCTACTCAGAGAACTCCTATATCTGGGTCAACGAGGTGGTCAACGGGATGGTGGGGATGGGTATGCCACCCGAAGGATTCATCCCAACCTGCGTGATACGGCCGGTACCCTGCTTTCCACCAGCATGACCGATATCAAGGGGAATACCCCCTACAAGACCGAGCTTGAGGGGGTGAAGGAGCATGGGGAACTGTTTTTCACCTACTACTTCCAGAAGAAGGACAGTAAGGAGATTTCAGAAAAACTCACCTATGCCAAGCTCTACAAGGACTACAATTGGATTGTGGCTATGGGCATTCACCTCGATGACCTTTCAATCTATGTGGACAACACCAACAACCAGAGTTCCTTTATCCTCAGGCAGATCACCCCACTATTCATCTTCTTGGTGCTGGCTCTCTTTGTCTTCAATTCTGTTCTCTTGATGATCATCGAGAAACGAAAGAGCAAAAAGGATAATCAGGCTCTGCAGTTGGAAGCTAATCAGGATACCCTCACCGGCATCGGCAACCGTCGTTACGGTGAGTTGGTGCTCAAGGATACGTTCTTCCGGTTCAAGCGGGACAAGACGCCGGTTCTGCTGGCTTTCTTTGATATAGATTACTTCAAGCATATCAACGATACCTATGGCCATGATATCGGGGACAGGACACTGGTCCAACTTTGCCGCGCCTTGGAGCATGTTGTCTGCACCAGAGACGCTTTGTTTCGGATGGGAGGGGATGAGTTCTTGGTAATCTGTTCCGATATTGGGGGAAAGAATCTTGAGAAAATCTCCACCACTTTGTTGGAGACGGCAAGAGCTGTGGATATTTCCAGTGAGGGAGCTTCCTTTTCACTTACCATCTCCATCGGTATCGCCACATTCCGTGAGAGTGATATAAATGAGCAACAGGCGCTCAAACGCGCTGACAAAGCCCTCTACCGAGCGAAGGAAGCGGGACGCGATCGTTGCGAAATTGATTGGTAATAGAAAAAACACTTGACAGAAGGCAAAGAAAGGTTGTATAAACTATCCAGAAGTTAGATACAGCTAACAATGGAGGATATCTATGCCACTTCCCTATGCCCAAGTCGGTGAAACACGAAGGATTGTGAGCCTTCACGCCGATGAAGAACTCAAACGCCATCTTATGGATCTTGGTTTTGTGATCGGTGAGCGTGTTCAGATCGTGGGTACTACCAAAGAAGGGCTCATCCTCTCTCTCAAAGGTGTTCGTCTTGCCCTGAATCGAGGGCTTGCACACCAAATAAATGTAGCATAAAAGCGTAGTAATACGAGGAGATAGTAACGATGACACTAGGAGAATTGCGTCCTGGAGAGAGGGCGCGGGTGCTTTCCATTGGCACCCAGGGAGCGATGCGTCAACGCATCTTGGATATGGGTATCACATCAAAGGTGGAGATACAGTTGATCAAAGTGGCCCCACTTGGAGATCCGTTGGATCTCTCTCTTCGCGGGTATAATCTCAGTTTGAGACGGCACGACGCTGCGCTCATTGAGGTAGAAAAGCTGTAAGTTTTTTGCTTTAAAAGTTAGAAATAGCTAACATATTGAAGGAGACACCCATGTCCAGCACCATCGCGCTTGCCGGTAATCCAAATTCCGGCAAGACCACCGTATTCAATGCCCTGACAGGATCGCGCCAGCATGTAGGAAACTGGCCGGGAGTGACTGTAGACAAGAAGGAAGGAACCTATACCAAGGATCCTTCCCTTTCCATCCTCGACTTGCCGGGAACCTACTCCCTCAATCCGTACAGTGCTGAAGAGATCATTACCCGCACCTATATTGTCGAAGAGAAGCCAGACTGTGTCATTGATGTCTTGGATGGATCAAGCATAGAGCGCAATCTCTATCTCGCCCTCCAGATTCTCGAAACAGGTGTTCCAACCGTCCTAGCCATCAATATGATGGATGAAGTGCGTGAGAAAGGGGAGACCATAGACTGCAAACGGCTTGAGGCTGAGCTTGGGGTTGCCGTCATCCCCATCGAAGCGAGGAATGGCAAAGGCCTTGATGAACTTATGAAGGCAGTCAAGCTTACCATCAGTACAAACAGACGCCCCAAGCCTCTTGCTCTGTATGCTCTTTCAAAGAGCGTGGATGAGGATACCCTTGCCGACCGTAGGTACTCTTTCATCTCCACCTTGGTGGAGAAGGCGGTTACGAGGAAGGCAAGCGTTGACGGCATTTCGATTGAAAGTCGTAGTGACAAGCTGGATAAATTGCTTACCCATCGCTTTTTTGCCCTTCCTGTCTTTGCGCTGGTCATGTATCTGTTGTTTGCTGCCACCTTCAGCGAAAACTTCCTCTTTATCCCCGGCTTGAGCAGCCCCGGAGTTGCCTTGGCAGCCTTGGTGGAATTCCTCTGGGGATCGCTCGCCGATTTCATTGCCAATCTCTTACTCTCCTTGGGTGCTGCAGATTGGGCGTATAGCCTCGTAGTGGATGGGGTGCTTGAGGGTTTGGGTGCAATTTTTGGCTTCCTTCCCCTGATCTTGGTGCTCTACCTGCTGATGAGCTTTCTCGAGGACAGCGGTTATATGGCCCGTGTTGCCTTTGTCATGGACCGGATCTTCCGACGGTTTGGCCTTTCAGGTCGTTCCTTCATTCCCTTGCTTATGGGCTTCGGGTGTTCGGTTCCTGCCATTATGGCAACCAGGACACTGGACAGTGAAAAGGACAGACGGATCACCACCCTGCTTTGTGGGTTTATGCCCTGTGGAGCGAAATTACCGATTTTCATCATGTTTGTTTCTCTCTTTTTTGCTGATGGGAACAAAACGATGGTGCTCTTCTTTCTCTATCTGCTCAGTCTTGCAGTATCCATTCTCGTCTCGCTGGTGATAAACCGCATTGCATACAGAGGCCAGGTCTCCAACTTTCTGATGGAGCTCCCTCAGTATCGGCTTCCCACCCTCCGATCGGTCTGGATCCATGGGTATGAGAAGGTGAAGGGGTTTGTCCAGAAGGCAGGGACGGTCATCCTTGCCGCCACCATCCTCATCTGGGCTCTCTCAAACTTCAGTCTCTCATCCTTTACAGCAGAACACCGGGCAGAAGAAGGGACAGTTCTTTCGGCCATGGATGACTCCCTGCTTGCCTCGGTAGGAAAGGCTGTTGCTCCGGTCTTCAAGCCCCTTGGGTTTGGAGCGTGGAGACCGACGGTAGGCATTGCCACCGGATGGGTTGCCAAGGAGATGGTGGTTGTCACCTTGGCTCAACTCTATAGTGAGGATGTGAGCGAGGAGTATCTGCAAGAGTACTTCAGAGAGATGGAAGCTGAAGAGCTGAGTGAGCTGGGTTTTGAGGGAGGCGTATATGATAGCGATGCAGCCTTTGACATCTATACAGAGTCAGTGTTGATGGAGGGTTCGGATACGAACGCACTGAGCAGTATCCACGCTGATATACCCAACAAGGGAGCTGCCCTTGCCTACATGGCTTTCAACCTGCTTTGCATGCCCTGTTTTGCGGCCGTTGGGGCTATGAAACGGGAGCTGAAAAGCTGGAAGCGGACAACCGGGGCTATCGCTATCCAGATGGGGACGGCCTATGTGATTGCCCTTTTGATAAACCTGCTTGGATTGTTGGTTTGGTAGGAGGACGTATGATCAACTATGTGATAGGAGTTTCTGCCCTGGTGTTTCTCATCTACAGGGCAGTGAAGAGCTTGAAAAGAAGACAGCGCATCAAGGCAGGCAGGGCCTATTTCTCAGCCTGCAGCGGTTGCTGTAGTGACTGCACCAGCCACTGTTCAGGCTAGGGACATATCTTCGGAGTGAATGGCCACCAGAACTGAGTCATGGCAACGGAGAAGCGCCCTTCTCAAGGTGGAGAACAGTTCTCTCACGTTTCCTGGCCAGTGATGAGTTTCCAAGAGTTTCAAAGCCTGATCTGTGATGGTTTTCCCTGGTGCATGAAGATCGATATAGTGAGAGCAAAGAAGGGGAATATCCTCAAGATGCTCCCTCAGTGGGGGGAGGGTGAGCGCAACATCGGTTATTCTGTAGTAGAAATCCTTGCGCATTGACCGCTTATCGATCAGGGTTTGGAGCTTCTCATTCGATGCAGTAACCAAGCGAAAACGTGAGGTATGGAGTTGGGTATCTCCATAGTGTCGGTAGTGCCCTGTTTCAAGCAACCTGAGAAGGTCGGCCTGGAACTGGAGGGAGAGGTTCTCCACTTCATCAAGAAAGAGTGTTGATTGGTCCGCTTCGTAAGCGAACCCTTTCAGCTCATTTTTCCCATCGGTGAACGCACCCTTTGTGTGGCCGAAGAACATTGAGTTTCCCAGTGCTCCGGAGAGCAGTGAGCAGTTGACAGCGACCATGTTGCGATGAGGATACTTGAGGCTGTGCAGGTAGTTTGCTGCAAGTTCCTTGCCTGTTCCTGTCTCTCCGAAGAGGTGTACTGAACAGGAGTGGTTTGCATACTGCATCAGCTGTTTCCTGACGCTCTTGATACTCTCACTATTTCCGATGAGCCCGCTGGGATGGTACAGACTCTTCTTCTCTTCCGCCAACTCTGCACTTGCCATCCTATCGAGATGTTCAAACAAGTTTTCCCAATCAAGGGTGGCTCGATGGACGGTATGAAGAGAGAGTGCTTGCTGTACCCGCTCGGGTAGGTGCAATGTTGCATCCATACAGAGAAGAATCGGGCAAACAGGGCTTTGGTGGGCAAGTTCTTCGACGAATGCTTCTTGGGTGTTTTTCCCGAGCTTGCTGTCAACAATCAGCAAACTTGGGTTTTCCGTTCTCAAGGCATTCACAACTTTTTCAGTCATGGTGAAGAGCGAAAGAAATGACGATTTGTAGCGCAGTTTGAACTTCTCTTTGAACCTCCAGTCCGAAGAGACGACGAACAGTGACATGGCAGACTCCTGACACAATGAGTTTGGGAAGCAAGCAGGATCGTCAGGGTTCAACAAATATTCCCGATATGAGTTTCAAGCGGTTATAAGGAGACCCTCTACTCTATATTCAAGAGGTGTACCGGTTTAGTGATGAGATTCTGTCATGAGCACTTGCAAAGCAGAAAGCGCATAGATTCCCGCTGTCTCACTTCTGAGAATATTCGTTTTCAGAAGCACTGCAGTGAAGCCATGATCTTCCAAGAACAAGCACTCCTCATCGCTGAAGCCCCCCTCGGGTCCGATGAGTACGGCAATGGGAGTTTGAAACGGAAGAGTGCGTACCAGCGAAGCAAGGGTCTCCTGCTGGTGTGGACGGCTGCTCTGATGAAAGAACAACCCAAGTCCACGGCCATTCCACCACGTGGGAAGTTCTGAAAGAGGGATGACCTTTCGTTCGAGCTGGGTCGGAACCGGCGACCCGCTTTGCTGGATTGCCTCCTTGATCTGAGCTTCCAGCCGGTCGAAACGGGAGGAGAGGGCACTTTCTTTCTTGTCCGAGAGATCGGTAACACAGTATCTGCTGGAAACCAAGGCGATGGTATGCACCCCAATCTCGGTTGCCTGGCGTACGATCTGTTCTTCTTTCTTTCCCTTGCACAGACACTGCAGGAGGATAAGATTTGGATAGGGGCCTTGATACGAGGGAAGCTCGTCGGTTGACTGTACCGGATCCTGATCTTCTGCAACTGTGCATGAGAGGGTGCAGCTGTGTCGCGCAATATCGGTGAGTTTCAGCACATATCGTTTGCCCTTTGCATCACGACCAAGGATCTGCTGCCCGACTTTCAGGCGCAGAACCTTGGTCAGATACTGGCTCTCCTTCCCCTCGAGTACCAAGGAGCTCTCTCCTTGGTAGCCGGGGGGCAATAGGTACTGTCTCATCGACCGGTCCTGATGAACTGGACAGCCCGATTGAGCGTGGTGTCGAACAAAGGATCGGCGATCGGCCGTTTGTCATACGGCATCTTGGAAAGATACTCGTTTCTCACCAGTAGGGTAAGGATGTTCTCATCGATGCCTTTATCCTTGTTGAGGGAAGCAAAACGACGGATGTTCTCCTCACTGGGTTCTGGATTATCCTTCACATAGGTGCTGATGATATTGTCGGTCATCAACTGTTCGAAGGCAGGTATCTGCTCATCGGAAAGTTTGACTTCCTCAACGGCGATATCCGGCTCGATTCCAAGCTCGTGGATGTTCTCCCCGTT
>JAAYQY010000107.1 GCA_012519125.1 Spirochaetales bacterium | reverse complement strand
GTAGGTTTCTCATCGAACGGTACCGTCTGAATTTGCCGCTTCTGATGGCAAAAAAGGGAAGCCCTGCAGCTTCCACCACCGCTCGTTCACGCTGTTCATTACGCCCGATCCAGAAAGCCTCATAGGAAGGGCTTTCCAGCATCTGCTCATGCACAGCAAGGGCGGGATAGACATGACCGAGGGTACCTCCCCCTGTATAGCAGACAACCATGGATGTATCGTACCACGGTCTGCAAGAAACGACTACCATCTTTGTATCAATCTGATACACTGTGGGTAGATTTGTCCCACCTTTTCTCACCGGTTTGACTTTTCTCCTTCCCAGAGAATGAGTATACTGGTAAGGAGGCTTTCCAAAGCCAAATTCTTCCTGCAAGCGAGACATTCATGGGAACGTCACTATTTACCAAGCTGTTCGGCACCAAACAAGACAAAGACTTGCGTCTGCTGCTCCCCGTCGTGGAACAAGTCAACAAGGAGGAAGCGTGGGCTTCCTCGCTCTCGAATGAACAATTTCCCCACATCACCGAGGAGCTCAAGGAGCAGGTGAAACAGGGAGCCACGCTTCAGTCGCTGATGCCGAAGGCCTTTGCACTGGCACGGGAGGCTGCAAAGCGCGTACTGGGAGAGCGGCACTACGATGTGCAGATCATGGGTGCGGCTGTCTTGCATCAGGGAAAAATCCTGGAGATGAAAACCGGTGAGGGAAAGACCCTTACCTGTGTTCCTGCCGCCTACCTCAATGCCCTCGAGGGCAAAGGGGTGCACATTGTCACCGTCAATGACTACCTTGCCGCACGTGACGCCTCGTGGATGGGCCCCATCTATGAGTTCCTCGGCCTATCGGTGGGAACGATTCTCTCGGACATGGACAATGAGGCGAAACGAGCCGCCTACAGCAGGGATATCACCTACGGAACAAACAATGAGTTCGGCTTCGACTATCTGAGAGACAATATGAAGTGGTCACAGGATGAGAAGATCCAACCCAAGCACCACTACTGCATCATCGATGAGATCGACTCGATCCTGATCGATGAGGCCAGAACCCCCCTGATCATCAGTGGCCAGAGTGAGGATGATTCGGCCCAGGCCATGGGAGCACAGAAGATCGCTTCATTTCTCACCGAGTGTGAGAAAAACCCAGAAACCGGGGATTACTATGAACAAGACCCCCTTGCCCGCTTTGATAGGAATGCTCCGGCCTTCGAGGAACGGGGGGACTACAAGCTGGATGAGAAGCAGAAGAAAGTCAGCTTCACCAACCAGGGCCTGCAGCATATGGAAGAGCTGCTGAACAAGCAGCAGGTGATAAACGGCTCCATCTATGCCGATGAGAACTTTGAGTACGTGCACTATGTGACCCAAGCGGTGCGTGCACTCAGGCTCTACCATCATGACGTGGACTACGTGGTAGTAGACGGCCAGGTCCAGATAGTCGACGAATTCACCGGGCGCATCCTGCACGGGAGACGCTACAGCGACGGGTTGCACCAAGCCATTGAGGCCAAGGAAAAGATCAAGGTTCTGGGACAGAACAAGACTCTGGCCACCATCACTTTCCAGAACTTCTTCAGGATGTATGACAAGATCAGCGGCATGACCGGTACCGCAGACACCGAAGCACCGGAATTTTTGAAGATCTACAATCTCGATGTCGTAGTCATCCCCACCAACAAACCGGTGGTGAGAGAAGACCATCCCGACCTCGTCTACTACAATGAAGAGTTCAAGTTCAAGGCAATCTGCGAAGAGATTGAGCGGGTTCACAAGACCGGCCAGCCGATACTCGTGGGTACCATCAGCATCGAAAAGAGTGAAATGCTCTCCGTTCTGCTGCGCAAGATGGGAATCCGCCATGAGGTGCTCAACGCAAAGAACCACGCCCGTGAGGCTATGATCATCGAGGAAGCCGGTGCCAAGGGAGCGGTGACGATCGCCACCAACATGGCTGGACGTGGAACGGACATCAAGCTGGGAGGCAGCCTCGATGCACGAGCCAGACGAATCTGTGGCAGCGATGCAAACAGTGAGGAGATGGCAGCCGCCATCAAGCAGGCCTACCCCGCCTGGAAGCGAGACTACGAGGAAGTGAAAGAACTCGGGGGGCTCTACATCCTGGGTACCGAGCGCCACGAGTCCAGACGCATCGACAACCAGTTGCGAGGGCGCTCCGGCCGCCAAGGAGATCCCGGTACCAGCCGCTTCTTTGTCTCGCTTGACGATCCATTGATGCGCCTCTTCGCCTCGGAGAACCTGAAAGGAATCCTGGGCAGGATCGGGATGCAGGATGGTGAGCCGATCGAGCATCGCATGCTCTCCAACGCAATCGAAAAAGCACAGAAGCGCGTTGAGGACCGCAACTTTGAAATCCGCAAACATCTCTTGGACTACGATGACGTACTCAATGAGCAGAGAAACTACT
>JAAYQY010000106.1 GCA_012519125.1 Spirochaetales bacterium | reverse complement strand
GTACTGTCCCGTCATCAAGGTGACAGGTTCCGCTGAATGTTCCGAAGTATTGGTGCTGCTCGGATTTGATGAGCAGAAAGTTGGTGGTGCTGCTTCTGTCCACATCAGCTTTGAAGGTGAGCTTGAGATGTCCCTCCTTATCCTGAATGCTCCAATCCTTATCTGGGTGCTCCCTATCGAAGGAGAATGTCACTTCACCAAGCTTGTGGATGACATGGTTGTAGATGATGGCATTCTCGCTTGCAGGACTTCTGTCCGAGAAACCATATCCGAGATTCAGGCCGAAAGGAACATTTTCCACCAAGGCTGATGCACTCGCCCAGTACCAGGTGTTGCTATAGGTCCATCGGCCCCGACCCCAATCCAGCACTCCCCAAGCCTCTCCCAGCAGGAGGTTTTCAACCTCCATACCCCTGCGTACCGTCCCCTTGGCAGGCATGCAATTGACCTTTTCGTTGAGATAAAAAGCCTTTCTCTGCTCTTTCCAGCTGGTGGCGATATTCAGGCTCTCGCTGCTGCTTTTCTGTGTCAGGGTGATGTCGATATCGAGGCCCACGGTCCCATCAGGAAGCACCAGGGTAGGGCAAGCAGCCATGAGATGCCGTTCTTGCCCTTTCTTGATGAAGGCAAGGCGCAGTTTTTTGTTGGCCCACGAAACGTGGTTGTCCTCATAGGATGAGGGGGCTAAGCCGAGCTTGCCCAGGGGGAAGAAGGAGAGTGCGTCAGATTGGCTTACCTTCTTGCTTCTAAGGTCTACATAGGCAATGGCAAAAAGAGCTGCATACCCAAGGTCGCTGACAGTCAGTGAGATGGCATAGGCCTTCTGTTGGTTGATGATGGCGTAGTAGTCCCACTCCTTGATCTTGAGCTTGCCGCCCTTCACCATCGACCGGTCGTATTGCCACAGTGGATGTCGTGCCCAGCCTTCTTCGTCGATATGTCCCTTTTTGTTCAGCAGATTCTGGTTGCGCACCACTTCATGTTCCATGCCTTTGCCTCCTTCTTTCATGCTACAGGTTCCAGTCATCAACCGTAAAGGTCTGTACCGTATAGGATGACGATGCTAAGTTCAAGGTGATGGTCTTTATTCCCTTGGCATGTGATGCAGAACCATAGGAGCCGTAGCTTGCACTCCGCCCGTAATGTAGGGCGATGCCCTCCCATGTACCGTGAAAGTCATTGAGGTGGTCATGCCCACTGAAGACAGCAACGGTATTGCCTCTCTCTTGCATCGCAGCGAAGAGCCCGCTGTTCTCTCGTGGGGTATTCACGATCCTATCGTTCTTTACCCCTATCGCAGTTCCGCTCTCCCAAAGCAGTTTGAATTCAGGGATGGGAATATGGAGGAAGGCATAGAGGGGAATGTCTCCAAGGCCATCCTCCACCCAACGATACCAAGCTATCTGCGAAGGATAGATGTAGTCAGGAGCGATTACGGACCCTTCATAGACTCTGCTGTCGTGGGAATCGAGCAGCATGATTGCCGTCTGTGGTTTTCCCTCCCGCATCAGGACAACCGGGTAGTCGCTGTAGCCAAGGACCCACGTCTCACCGTTTGAGAAGAGGGCCGTGTCAAACTCAGACAAGACTGCTCCCAATGCAAGCTTGTCATGCTTGTGTTGTCCGTCATGGTTGCCGAAGCTGTAGGCCCATTTTCGGTTGTGTTTTTCCATAAACGCGGCAAACTCTGTCAGCATTTTCACCCCGTCGAAGCTGAACAAAAGATCGCCGGAAATGACGGTCAGGTCGGGATTGGTTTCTGAGAAAGCACGTTCCAGCAGTGCATACACCTTGTTCCGGTTGGAGAAGGGCCCTCGTCGAAGATGAAAATCTGTTCCCCAGAGAATCGTGAACACATCGTCCTCTGGGTATTCCAAGGTGAATGCTTTCTTTTCGGCCACTGCTTTTGCCAGGTCGAACGGTTCTGAGGGAACGGAGAAAAGCTCGGAAAAGCGATCAACTTCCTGATAGATCCTGGTATTGATCAGTCCGTCGACAACAAGATAGGTGGCTATGCCTCCTGCGGTGAGAAGGATGAGCAGGGTGATCAGGATGGCCTTGAGGACCCAGGCTGGAGCTTTCTTCATGATTGTCTGTAGGCTATCACAGATGGTGAAAGCCTTCTACAAGAAAAAAGCTGATACCGAAGTACCAGCTTTTTCATACCATGAAGGTTTCGCTTAGGTGGGCTGTCCAAGAACCACAGTGAGGAAGGTGGTCAGGAAGTTGTCCGTAAGCTGATCGGAAGAGTACAGAGCCTGGGAGAAGTCCTGCTGGTTCTGGCTTCCGCTGTAGTAGTTGTAGAACATGGAAAGATAACTCTCCATCCCCTCATCCTTTGCATCCTCGCCAGTTTCGACCAGAAGGTAGGAGGTGCCGACCTTCAGAGGATCGAGCAAGGAGTTGGGCTCTGCCTGGAAGAGCTGCTTCTCGACATCGCCGGTTGCGGCTGCTGCAAGCAGACCCACAGAATCGGTGTAGGAGAAGTTGCTCATGTAACTGCTCTGTCCTGCATTGTACGGGGTAGCGGGAACTTCGACGATTTCAAGATCATGGTCGAGTGCGACCTGATCAAGCCCGACTTCCTTGGCTTGTGCAGTGTAGGTTGCAGCCAGCTCAGAGAGGTAGGTGTCGATCACAGCACCTTCGCTGGTGGCCAGATAGGCTTTCACCGAAGCAAGGGTGGCTTCGCTTGCAAAGTCAGGCTGGGTGGCAGCGCTGTTGAGCTTGTAGAGGGTGAATGCACCGTTCGCTTCGAACGGACCGACCACATCGCCTTCCTTGGCACTGAGCAGGGCAAGCGCTTCATCAGCATTCTTGAAGTTGGAAACAACTCCATAGTAGTAGATCTGCCCGACCTTGCCGCCTTCAGCAGCATAGGAGTCGAGGCTGTTTGCAACAGCTGCATCCTCAAAGGAGGTGGAGCCGCTGGCAATTGTTTCATAGACACTCTGGGCTTTCTCTGCTGTATCGAGAGAGATGACACTCAGATCCATCATGGAGAAGAGCTGCTTGTTCTGCAGTGCATACTGGGCGGCCAGCTCATCGGGATAGAGCTGAGCCTCAAGACCGAGGTAGCGGAAGGATCTTCCCTTGGAAGCCATGTCTGCGATGTAGGCAGCTTCGGCTGAAGAGGAGAGAACGGTACCGATGTCATCAACGACTATCTGGTAGGGGAGTCCGCGGCGGATGGATTTGTCAATCGATGCCTTGGTCTCGGCGCTTGCCTTTTGGTAGGTTTCGACGTCAAACTTGCCATCTTTGTGGTAGGCTCCACTTTCGATGATTGCACGCGTCACCACTTCATCGGCGGCAATGATGCCAGCATTGGAAGCAAGTTGGTTGATGGCGGTGAAGAGAACAGTGCTGTCAAAGGCACTTTTCCAGATCTGGTAGAGCGCCTGGGTCTGGTCGACCCCGCTTGACTTGTACTGGTCTGCATAGTTCTGTACCTGGTCGTAGAAGTAGTTGCCATAGGCATACTTGATCTCTTCCTTACCATAGGTACCGAACACAATGCCGTTGCTGTTGCTGTTCTTGCCGACGAAGGCTTCGATGGCCGGGGCCAACACGAAGGAGATGGCGATGAGGATCAGGATGATCATTCCCAGAACCCAGCCGACTGTTATCTTGCGCTTGGGCTTGAGGGCGGCTTCTTTCTTGCCCTCCACCACAGCTGTGCTCTTTTTTGCTTTCTCGAAGGGGAGAGCTTTGGACTCCTCTTCGGGTTTCTTCCCATTCGTGTTGTCGTTTGCAGACATGATTAACCTCTTTTCTCCAGTGCATTTTCCGCGTGAGCGGACAGTCTTATGAAAAATACCATTTCACTTGGGCACTGTCAATGAATAGCGGTACAAAAGGGTCTTCCACTATTTCTACCTCGTATTGACATTCACCACACCAATAGGTATATTGGACCTCGGCTATGAAGCTGACGGGTAGTAGCGCAGGGGCTAGCGCACTTGGTTCGGGACCAAGGGGTCGGAGGTTCAAATCCTCTCTGCCCGAGTGAGAAAATAGAGATAACTCCTTGTTTCAAAATGAGAAATAGGGAGTTATTTTTATATTCAGTGGAGGTGTTTTGTGTATACGGTATTGGCCCTCGACTTGGATGGAACGCTGACGAACTCTACCAAACAGATTTCCCAGCGCAACAAGGATGCTGTCCGCCTTGCTTCAGAGCGTGGTGTACACATTGTGCTGGCAAGTGGCCGGCCGGTACTGGGCATCGAGCATGTTGCCCATGAGCTGGGCCTCATCGGAACCGAAGCAACCATCCTTGCCTACAACGGGGGGCAGTTGGTTTCAACATCCGACCTTTCCGTACTCTGGGAGCGCTCGGTCGACCTTCCCACCATCCATACCTGCTTTGCGTATGCAAAAGAGAAGGGCCTTGCTGCCCTCTCCTATGATGAGGTGGGGCTTATTACCGAGATGCCTGATGATGTGCACGTCAAACTTGAGGCGTACAACAATGCCATCCCTATCCGAAGGGTTGATGACCTTATTGCAGAAACTCCCAAACCCATGCCCAAGGTGATGATTGTAGGAGAACCCTCCCTTC
>JAAYQY010000105.1 GCA_012519125.1 Spirochaetales bacterium | reverse complement strand
TCACAGAGTCTTGGAAGTGATTCACCGGTGAGACTTTGGGTATCCAAGGTGCTGCTTCCCTTCACCACGATCCCATCAAGGGGAATTCTCTCTCCAGCCAAAACCCTGATTGTGCTTCCGGGAGGAACCTGCTTAGGGTGTACGACAGAAATGGTGTCGCCATTGAAGAGGCGGGCTTCCTCAGTTTTGAGATGCAAGGCTTCAACGATTGAATCCCTGCTTTTGGTCACCGCTGTCTCTTGGAAGAACTCTCCTACGAGATAGAAGAGCATGACGGCGGCAGCCTCCCCATATTCGCCTATTGCCAACGCACCAAGGGTGGCGATGCTCATCAGAAAGTACTCATCGAAGAGACGAAGATGCAACAGGTTCCGACCAGCCTTTGCAAGGACGTCGTAGCCGGCGATCAGGTAGCTGATCACCGAAAAAAGCGGCACATCGAGAGCAATAGCACTTACAAAGAATAACAAGCTGAATGCTATGCGCCAGAACCGAGGCTGTTGATGCATCTTTGAACGCATCAGGTTTGGCTGTGTTTGTTCTGCTTCCATAATCTGAAGGGATGGCTCAACCTTTTTCGCTTCTGCAAAGAGCTTGTCAAAGAAGGCTTGATTCTCTCTTGCACTTGTTCTGATACGAACTTGTTTGGCCGCAAAATCTACCTGTGCGGATTGCACCCCCTCAGCTTTCGCTAGAGCGTCCTCAACCTTCTGGGCGCAAACTGGGCAATCAATGCCGCTGAATGAGTAGATGTGCATCGCTTCTCTGTTCTGTTCAAAAAGACGGACATCACGTTCCTCATTGCTGATGGTCTCTTCCAAACTCTTCCAGAATGACGGTTTTTCTGCTTGTGTTGTTTCGATGGTCAACTGTTTCCCAAGGTAGTTGAGAGATACCTGTTCAACACCAGGCTGCTTGGAGATGGTCTTTTCAAGCTTTGCAGCACACGCTGCACAGTCTAGGTTTTCTATCCGATAGGTTCTGGTCGTATCCATGGGAGCCTCTTATATCAATATATGATTGAATATTCATATATTATGCACCCATGTTTCCTTTGTCAACCCTATTTCTAGACATCCCAGCTTGCATCAAGCCCATCGGGAATGATTTGCCGTTCGTAAATACTGAGCCTGCCACTGAAAATAAATGCTACCGAACAGACAAGGAAGAGGGCAGTGGGATTGCCGAAGCCGTAGAGCTCAAGCCCCAAGACAAAACAGGCGAGTGGAAGTTTTGTAGAACCGCTGAGCATCCCGATGGCCCCGAACATGGAGAGTGCAGAAACCGGGATGGGCAGGAAGGGGGCAAAGAGGGAACCGGTGGTTGCCCCGATGACCAGGATGGGAATGACTTCCCCTCCGACAAAGCCGCTTCCGATGGTCAGGGCAGTAAGGATGAGCTTGTACAAGGGTGCAAGCATGTGGGTGTTCCCATATTCAGCATCGATGATCAAGTCGATGGAAAGTCCATTGTAGGCAAAGGAACCGCTTATCCAGCGAATGATGAGCGAAGCAAGGAGCAGAAGTGTACTCGCCAACAGTGCCTTCTTGTAGGGGTTGGGAGTCACTTTTGCAAAGAAAACCTTGGTAAGGTGAATGAGATGGCAGAATACCCTGCTAGCCAAACCCATAAGAATTGACATGGCCAAGAGCATCAGGATCGTTTGCATATCCAGAGGAAATGACATCGCACTGACAGGTACCAACGTGTGGATGTGCATCGCTTGGCTGACCATGCAGGCAGTGAATGAAGCGACCAAACAGGGAAGCAGTGCGTCAGTTCGGTTGACCCTGGGGTTTGAGAATTGCATACCGAATAGGGTCCCTGCAATAGGAGCGTTGAACAAGGCCCCGAAGGCAGCACCAGCTCCGCTGATGAGCCAGATTCCTTTCTGATGGATGGGTTTGGGTGCATGCAGCAGTTTTTCCTCAAAGCGACCCAAGTAACTGCCGATGGAAGCCCCGACCTGTACCCCCACTCCTTCTTTTCCTCCTGAGGCACCAACCAAGTGGGTGATGAAGGTGTTCACGAGCAACAGGGGCGCCATCTTTGTGGAAATCCTCTGCTGGTGTATGGTTTGGTCCTGTTTGTACCCGATGCTGGTGGGGTGGGCTATGTCCAGAATCCCTTGGTTGATCATATCGATGACCTGAGAGCTTCCTTCTTTCAGGTAGGAGCCGATTTTCTGATAGAGAAAAGCGGTGAGCAGAGCACCGAGCGGTATGGCAAACAAAATTTGGGGGTTGGCTGTCCTGATCGTTCCAGCCCGATCAACCAAAAAGGTGAGCAGCGCGATCACAGGCCCGACCGCACATCCCAAGACGAGGGCCCTGAGGGTCCAGGCTACCACAGGTATCGTGAAAAGTCGCTTACGTGTCTCCATACTGCCCATCATACGAGTTTTTTTCCAGAATGAAAACCTTGCAAAGCAACTAATCTGGTTGGCCTTGACAACTGCCCTGCCTTGGAACACACTGGTTTTTGAACAAATTCTTGGAGGCTTTGCATGCTTGAATACTTGAAAGAAGAAGTGTGTGCAGCAAATCTGCTGCTTGAAAAACATAATCTGATCACCTTTACCTGGGGAAATGTTTCCGCAGTCGATGAGAACCGCGAGCTGATGGTAATCAAGCCCTCTGGTGTCCCCTATGCTGAATTGACCCCGGATTCCATGGTCGTGGTGGAGTTGAAAAGCGGGAAACGGGTGGAAGGTTCCTACAACCCTTCCTCTGATACCCCTACTCACCGATATCTCTTCAATCATTTTCCTACCGTCAATGCCATCGTGCATACCCATAGCCGCTGGGCAACCATCTTCAGCCAGTCCAAGCGCGGCCTTCCTGCCTTGGGGACCACCCATGCAGACTACTTCTATGGGGAGATTCCCTGCACCCGGGCAATGACGGAAGAGGAGATCAACGGCGAATATGAGTGGGAAACAGGGAAAGTGATCGTCGAGCGCTTCAAGGATCTTGATCCGCTGGCTGTTCCTGCTGTGTTGGTCCAGAGCCATGGGCCGTTTTGCTGGGGTGTGAACGCAAACAAGGCAGTTGAGTATGCTGTCGTTCTGGAAGAGGTGGCCATGATGGCGTATCATACCATTCTCTTGGGAAAGCAAGATCATGAAGCCATGGACCAAACCTTGCTGGACAAGCATTATCTGCGCAAACACGGAGCACACGCCTACTACGGGCAGAATACGTAACGGAGGGAAAAGCTATGCAGAACATGGCAAACGTGCATATGGGTCTGGTGGCAGTGAGCAGGGATTGTTTTCCCATCACCTTGTCGGAGAAGCGGCGAAAGGCCGTGAAAAAAGCATACCAAGGGGAGTTGTATGAGTGCCCGATCACGGTGGAGAGTGAACAGGACATGCGCAATGCCTTAAAGGATCTCTCCAGTCATGGGGTGAACGCCTTGGTTGTATATCTGGGAAACTTCGGGCCCGAAACAGCTGAAACGTTGCTTGCGAAGTACTTCGATGGCCCGGTGATGTATGTTGCCGCAGCCGAGGGGGACGGAGATCTGTACGATGGTCGCGGGGATGCTTTTTGCGGCATGCTCAACTGTTCCTACAACTTGAGCCTTCGCTCCCTGAAGGCCCATATACCTGAGTACCCGGTGGGCAGCGATCGTGAAGTCGCTTCCATGATTGAAGAGTTCATACCGCTTGCTCGTGCGGTGCTCTCCCTCAAACAGCTGAAGATTATCAGCTTTGGTCCGCGCCCCCAGGATTTTTTGGCCTGCAACGCACCGATCCAAGGGCTTTTTGACCTTGGGGTGGAGATTGAGGAGAACAG
>JAAYQY010000104.1 GCA_012519125.1 Spirochaetales bacterium | reverse complement strand
TTCCGCGGATTTCAAGGTCACCCTGAGCAAAGACTCAATTAATTATATCGACCTTTCGATAACTGATGCAAATGGTTCATCACCTCCAACCACTCCTTATGTGCTGACAGGTACGAGCAAACTGGCAAGATTCAACGGAGAAGCTTTTTCGACGGATCCATCCTCAATTACGGGTTTCCCTGATTACACCGTTTCCGATACATCATTAACGTTATACTGCCATGTCTTTGCTGCAGTGAATGTTTCCCAGGGGTTGTTCAGCAACAACTTCTGGACTGATCTAAAGCACTTGGGAAGAATCACTCTCTAGCAAATTTGAATAGGGTGGTACACTACTCCGATTAAAAAGTCGAAAAATTGCTATATGTGGATAATATATATTCTGTTAACTAGAAATCTTTCTTCCAAACACTGGGTGATGGAAGAGTCTTCAAAGATTATTCTACCGTAACCGACTTCGCCAGATTTCTCGGCTTGTCTGGATCGTTGCCCTTGAGCACTGAGCAGTAATACGCGTACAACTGGCTTACAATGACACTGAGCACAGGACTGAACAATGGATGCGTCTGTGGAAGACGGATGATCGTGTCTGCTGTGTCATCGAACGTGTGAACATGCTCGAAGGTGATCACCAAGGCCGTAGCACCGCGTGCTTTCACTTCCTTGATGTTGGAGTCCATCTTTGCATAGAGCGTTGGCTGTGTGCACAGGGCAACCACCAGGGTGGATGTATCGACCAAAGCGATCGGCCCGTGTTTCAGCTCTCCAGCAGCGAAAGCCTCACTGTGGGTATAGCTGATTTCCTTGAGTTTGAGTGCACTCTCAAGACTTATCGCAAAATCCACAAGCCTTCCCATGAAGAACACCTTTGTCTTGTTGAACTGGCTGGCGGCAAAGCGCTGGATGTCCTCCTGCCTGTCCAAGAGCAGCTGGGCCTGGGACGGAAGATTCTCAAGCGCTTGCAGCAAAGCTGCAGAATCTTGCTTGGCCAGCAGTGCCGCAATGGTGAACAGACAGAGCAACTGGGTCGTAAATGCCTTGGTGGAAGCAACGGCGATCTCCGGACCCGCTTGGGTGTAGATTGTCCAGTCCGCTTCACGACTGATGGTGCATCCAATCACATTGGTCAAGGCGAGCGTTGGGATGCCAAGCTCCTTGAGCATTCTCAAGGTAGCAATCGTATCGGCAGTTTCACCGCTTTGGCTGATGAGCAAGCAAACCTCGCCTTCTTTCTTGATAAGTGGGCGATAACGGAGCTCACTGGCAATTACCACCTCTACGGGAATCGAGGCTACTTGTTCAATGACGTAGCTTGCGACCATTCCAGCGTGGTATGCAGTGCCACAACCGGTGATCAACAGATGCTTGGCACCTTTGAGCAAAGCTTCCACGCCTTGTGGAAATACCAAGCCTTCCTCTTTGAAACGAGCTCTGAGCGTATCCTTGAGGGCTTTTGGCTGCTCACAGATCTCCTTGAGCATGAAATGTTCGAAGCCGCACTTCTCCGCTGCCTCCATATCCCATTCGATATGCTGGACTTCTCGCTCGAGTCGCTCGCCGTCGAGATTGTAGATCTGGACATCTTCGCTTGTGATGACAGCTACATCAAGATCCTCAAGATATTGGACATCACGGGTATGGCTCAGGAGAGGCGGAACATCACTGGCAACCAAATTTGCGTGCTCACATCGCCCGATGACCAAGGGACTGTCCTTTCGGGCAACCACCATCATCTGTGGATGTTCTGAGCAAACCACGGCAATGGCATACGAGCCTTCCAGGCGCTTGATCGTCTCCCTCACCGCGAGCAAGAGATCTCCATTGTAGTGAAAGTCTATCAGATGAGCTATGACCTCGCTGTCTGTCTGGCTGGCAAAAGAGACCTGATGACGTTCCAGCCAAGATCGAAGCTGCGCATGGTTTTCGATGATGCCGTTGTGAACAACAGCAATTGACTGGGAGACATCAGTATGGGGATGGCTGTTCAGATCGGAAGGCTCTCCATGGGTCGCCCATCGGGTGTGCCCGATACCACAGTTACCCTCCACCGGGTTCTGCTGAACCAGTAGGTCAAGATTCGAGAGTCTTCCCTTGATCTTTCTGACCAACAACTTCTTCTTTGCTGAAATGACGGCGATACCTGCAGAGTCATACCCACGGTATTCCAATTTCCTGAGTGCCTCAAGCAGAATCGGGGAGGCGTTTTTGTCACCAATATAACCTACAATGCCACACATACAGCGTTCTCCTGTTGCTGTAGTAGCACTAAAAGTCTCTTTATAGCTACCACCTCTACCCTATGTTTCAGAAAAATCCTTGTTCTTCATGAAAGAAATCGAAAGTTTGAGACTTCCCAACAAAGCGAGAAGACCCACAAGAGGAAGCAAATAGGAGAGTTTAAAAGCAGAAAAAGATGGCTGGGTGTATTGGCTGAAAACGCTCCCCAAGCCTATCAGGACGCCGGCTACCACAAGATAGTACACCCTACTCTTCTCAAACCCGAATCGGATGATCAGAGGAAAGTTGCATGCTACGAAGAAGAAGCCGAACGCAAGCTGAGCTGAAGCACTGGCCAAAAGGTTGGAACCTCCGAAAAGCAAGGTGGAAACCAGGACCAGAATCACTGAAACCACAATGCAGATGCAGGCAAGGACATATTTGCTGAGCACCAGTTGTGCACGGGAAAGGGGGAGCGCACAGGCATAGGCATCCCAGCCGTCATGTTGGTCGTAGGCCAAGGTATTGAGGCTGATCATCAAGAGCATCATGGTGGTCATCAGTGTGTAGAGCATGGTGGTCTGTACACCTGCAAGCACGGAAAAGAGCAAGACCATACCAAACAACACACCCCAACGCTTTCTGAGCAGATACCAGTCTTTCAACAGCAACGCTTTCATCCCTTGTATCCCCCTTTGGCCAACAGAATGACCAACTCTTCCAAAGTGAGCCGAACCGGTTCGGCAAACGAAGGAATCTGCTCCTTGCGCATGAGCAATTCAACCTGAAACTCTCCTTCCCGCTTGGCAATGATGGAATCAGGATCAAAATCCGAAAGGGAGGCATGGGTAGTCCTCACCAGGCGATAGGTATCCAGCAACGAGTCCTTCTCTTCGGTAAACCGTATCTTCCCATCATCAAGCAACGTGATATAGTCGCACAGTTTCTCCAAATCGCTGGTGATATGACTGGTGATGAGGATTGTATGTTCCTCATCCTTGCTGTACTCAGCCAGCAGGCTGAGAATCTCATCACGTGAAAGCGGGTCGAGACCACTGGTAGGCTCGTCCAGGATCAGCAGCGATGCATTGTGACTCAGTGCTACAGCCAAAAGAAATTTGACCTTCATTCCCCGGGAACACGATCGATAGGGTTTATTCTCATCGAGTTTGAACCGGGAAACCAATTGAGCATAGGTTTGGCTGTCCCATGCACGGTAGAGTCCTGAGAATACCATGCCCATCTCCTTCGGATTGAGCAGGCTGGGAACAGAGGTCTCATCAACAATAAAGCCAATCTTGTTCTTTGCTTCCCCGTCCTGTGCAATATCGGTGGATGAGAGGACAGAGAGAACACCCTCATCCTGTTTCATCAAGCCGAGCAACAGTTTGATCGTAGTGGTTTTTCCCGAACCATTTGCACCGATCAGACCATGAACGGTGCCTTTCTCCACAAAAAAGTTTGCCAGATGCAAGGAGAATGATCCAAGCGACTTGCGTACATCCGTACATGCAATTGCATAGTCCATGTTACGCATCCCCTTTGTTCAACAACTGATACATCATACCCAACTCCTCTTCACTCAACCCAAGAAAATCTGAAAGCAACTTGATCGAACGCATATGCTCCTCAATCTTTCTCAGGTACTCTTCCTTGACCTGTTCATGACTACGGGCCGCTACATAACTTCCTTTTGCCGCTACCGTCTGGATATACCCTTCCCGCTCCAGTTCGTCATACGCACGCTTGGTGGTAATCACACTGATTCTCAACTCTTTTGCCAGGC
Source organism: Spirochaetales bacterium (assembly GCA_012519125.1). Taxonomy (GTDB): domain Bacteria; phylum Spirochaetota; class Spirochaetia; order Sphaerochaetales; family Sphaerochaetaceae; genus Sphaerochaeta. The sequence goes on along the minus strand of JAAYQY010000104.1, from coordinate 1,464 downwards.
TGCGTATGGAAGGAAGCAGAGTACCTTCTGGCAGGATACCCTGTACTATCTGAGCCCGTATTTGTTCCACAATCTGGAGATAGATAGGATCTGGATTGCTGTTGGAAAGTATGATATCCACTGATTTCCCTCACTGTTTATGTACAGTATATACAGTAATATCATCATGTCAATACCTTGGGAACATATGTTCTCAAGATGAGCTTCTCGGGCTATACTCTTTGCTATGATTGATTACAGCTTGGAAAAGAAAACCACCCTCGATGCTGCTCTGATGCAGCTCTTTACGATCGTACAACTGCTCAGAAGCAAGGACGGCTGTCCTTGGGACCGTGAGCAGACGCATAAAAGTGTCGCCACCAATCTGTTGGACGAGACTTATGAGTACATCGATACGTTGGTGAGTAAAGACATTGGCGGCCAAAAAGAGGAAATCGGGGATGTCCTGCTCAACGCAATGATGCTTTTGGAGATGCATCAGGAGTCCGATCCGCAGTTTGTCATAGACTCGCTCAACGATGTCTGTGATAAACTCATACGCCGCCATCCTCACGTCTTCTCCGATCACGTGGTCTCAGGATCATCTGAAGTCTTGGATGTGTGGAACTCCATCAAGGTCAATGTGGAAGGGAAAACCCATGATAGCGATGACTTCTTCAGCAGGGTTCCCGCTTCCCTTCCCCCCTTGGAAAAGGCGAATGAGATCCAGAAGAAGATTCGCAAAGTAGGTTTCGACTGGCCGAATGTTGAGGGTGTTGTGGAAAAAGTGAAAGAAGAGCTTTCCGAGGTGGTGGTTGCAAAAGAAAATCCTGACGAGAAACGTGAAGACTTGGAGATGGAACTCGGGGATTTGCTCTTTGCCGTGGTGAACCTTTGCCGCTATCTTGGATACAACCCTTCGGTAGCACTGCATCGGTCCAATCAGAAGATGCAAAGAAGGTTCAATGCACTCTACTCATTGGCAAAGCAGCGTGGAATACAACTCGACCAAGACCATGTTGATGAGATGGATGAGCTTTGGAATGAGATAAAAGCAATAGAAACGAGGGATGCGTATGGAACTGCAAGCGAACAGAACGCGTGACACCAAGCGTGAGGCTGGGGCTGTCTATGAACGGATTGCCTTGGATATTGCCAAACGCATAGCAAGAGGGGAACTGGCAGAGGGAGTAAAACTCAGCGGCCGTACCCTGATGAGTGGTGAATACGGTGTGTCGCCCGAAACCATCCGACGCAGTTTTGCCCTGCTTGAAGAGATGGACGTGGTACATGTCATGCACAATAGCGGCGTACGGGTACACAGTCATGAGAAAGCCAAGGCTTTTGTAGAAAAGTATGGCAAACATGACGCATCAAAAACGCTGCTGCATCGTATGCGCGAAATTCTGGCCGAACATGAAGCCCTCGACAAGGAGTTGTACTCCATAGCCAAACAGCTGTTCAGCCTGAATACCCGTTTTCATG
>JAAYQY010000103.1 GCA_012519125.1 Spirochaetales bacterium | reverse complement strand
TCATGAAACTCGGGGTGATTCGATCCGTGAACCCGGTCAACAATAGGAACATATTGCTTCAATATCTTGAGATATTGCTTCTTGACTCCAGCGAAAGTTGCAGTATTTGACATAATGAATTCTCCTTCTTTTCCTTTGGTACAGAAGTACTGTAGCATCGAAGAAGAAAAGAGTAATTGATTTGAATCAACTTTGGAGCATGCTTCCTGACAAGAATGATTTCAACACAGAGTGGGTTGCAAGCCTTTCACTTGAGTAGCGATAAGACCTTGTCCTTGTTGGGATTCATCTGTGCATACTCTCGTGCGGTGAATCCCTCATAACTTTTCAGGTCAGGGCTTGCGCCGGCATCAAGGAGGACCTTCACCACATCCGGGTTGGGATTTGCCGCAGCCGCATACATGAGCGGGGTTTGGCCCTTGTCATCCCTGCTGTACGCACTTGCCCCATGAGAAAGCAGATGAAGGATGATGGTCGTGCTGGGATTGTACCAAGCGGCAAAGGCCAAGGGCGTCAGCCCGATGTTCGAGTCGGTGTTGACCATTGCTCCTGCACTGAGCAAGGCCTCGAGTACGTCAAGATCCTGGTTGAAGGCACATGCATGCATCAATGCTGTGACACCAGCATTGTTGCGTGCTTCCAGGTTTGTCGTATGATCGAGCAAGAGCTCGATGACATCAACCCCAACTCCGCTGGTAATCGCATACATCAGGGCTGTCTGCCCCTCATTGTCCGCACGATTGGGGTTTGCCCCATAGGAGAGCAGGGTGGCTACCGCCTCTGCTTCCGGTCGTTTGTCCAGCAAGTACATCAGGGCTGTCTTCCCGTTCAGGTCCTTCAGGTCTATCGGGGCACCGGCATTGATCAGCATCGTGAGGATCTCGCTGTCGTTGTTGCCGTATGCGGCGAAATGCAGGGCTGTCTGTCCGTAGAGATTTGTCTGCTTGGCAGAGGCCCCTGCTTGCAACAACAGTTCCACCACCTCCTTGTTTGCCTTGTTGATGCAACTTCTGTGAAGAGCCGATTCGCTTTGGATGGTACGTGCATGCACATCCGCACCCTTGCTCAGTAAATAGGCGGTGACCTTGCTCTCCTTGTTGAATTCAGCGCTGCACATCAAGGGGGTTCTTCCCTCCGAGTCGGTATCATTGACCGAAAAGCCGTTGTCGATCAGAAGCTGCAGGACTTCAGTATCACCATTGTTGGTTGCAGCATAGAAGAATGCATTCCAGCCATCATCTTCCTCAGCATACAGGCTCCCCGCACTCATTGCTGCAATGGTGACATCCGTTGGATTGCCGTACGAGGCGGCTCGATACAGATGCTCAACTGAGGAGAAGCAGGGGAAAATGAACAGGAGCATAAGGCAAAGCAGTGCAGTGAGCTTTCTCATGATCAGCCTCCTGAGTGCAGTGTAGGCCCTGTCTTTTGGGTTGCCGAGAGAGCGGGGAGGGCAAAAAGAAAACCTTCGCCCGAAGACGAAGATTTTTCACTGGATACGTGGGTTTTACGCTTTCTTCCACTCGGTTTCCACCACAGCTTCCTCAAGTTCCTGCTCAAGGCGGGTGATCAGGGCCTTGGTCTCTTCCACCACAGAAGCAAGTTCGAAACTGAAGGTATCCTCAAGATTCCTTCTCAGCTTCACCTCGACCTTTCCCTCCTTCAGGGAGCGGTTACCCAAGGTGATGCGGATCGGAAGGCCGATCAGGTCGGCATCGGCGAACTTTACGCCTGCAGACTCCTTGCGATCGTCGTAAAGCACCTCGATGCCTGCAGAAGTGAGTTGTTTGTAGAGATTTTCGCCAACCTCGGCATCCTTGACGAGGCTGACCAGATGCACCTGCATCGGAGCGACCGAGATGGGCAGGGAGAGGCCGTTCTCATCGCTGTAGTTCTCTGCAAGACAAGCAAGCAGTCTTCCCACCCCGATACCATAGGAGCCCATGATCACCGGCTTGCGCACCCCGTTCTCATCCTGGTAGCAGCAGTTCATGCTCTCGCTGTAGCGGGTGTTCAGCTGGAAGATGTTTCCCACTTCCACTCCCTTGGAGGAGGAGAGGGGCTTGCCGCACTCAGGGCAGGCATAGCCGGCAGCGGCACTGGCGATATCAGCGACCAAGCCAGAGTAGTCACGCCCGAAATTGGTGTTCAGAAGGTGATATCCTTCCTCGTTGGCTCCGGCAACCAGGTTGTTGCTGTTTGCCACCGAATCGTCAACGATTACCAACACATCTTTGGCACAGCCGATGGCCGACCCATAGCCGGGAACCATGCCCTTTGCCAGGATTTCTTCTGAGTGAGCAGGGCGAAGTGCGTTTGCCCGGGCGGCGTTCTGCAACTTGTTTTCCTCAACATCGAGGTCGCCGCGTACGATGCCGACGATCAGTTTCTCCTCTTCCTCTCCGTTGGTGTCATTGATGAAGGTTCCGACCATGAAGACAGCCTTGGCTGTCTGGCGTTCCTCAATCTTGAGGAAAGCGGCCAGCTCCTCAATGGTCTTGCACTCAGGGGTCAGGACCTTCTCCACCGGTTTCATCTCTTCAGTGTAGGAGGTCTTTGCGAAGGCAGCCACCTGGCGGTTTGCGGTATAGCCGCAGGCAGGACAGGTGATGATCGTATCCTCACCGATGGAGGAGAGGTACATGTACTCGTGGGAGATCTTGCCACCCATCATGCCGCTGTCAGCGCCAACAACGATCACCGGAAGACCTGCACGGCTGAAAATCCTGAAATAGGCTTTGTAGTGTGCGGCATACTGTGCATCCAACCCATCCTGGTCGACATCGAAGGAGTAGCTGTCCTTCATGGTGAACTCACGGACACGGATCAGCCCTGCACGGGGTCTGGGATCGTCACGCCATTTGGTCTGGATCTGGTACACGAGCAGGGGAAGACGCTTGTAGCTGTCAATCTCACCTCTGGCGAGGTCCGTAACCGCTTCCTCATGGGTCATGGCAAGGACCATGTCGCGTCCGACACGGTCGGAGAAGCGGCTCATCTCCTTGTCGATGCTGTAGTAGCGTCCGGTCTCTTTCCAAATGTCAGCAGGATTCACCAATGGCATGAGAATTTCCTGACCACCGATGGCGTTCATCTCCTCGCGGATGATCTGCTCGATCTTCTTGGTTGCATTGAACCCGAAGGGAAGCAGGGAGAAAATGCCAGCTCCCAGTTGGCGGATAAAGCCTGCACGAAGCAGATATTCATATCCCTTGCTGTCAGCACCATTGGGTGCCTCGCGAAGAGTTTTGGAAAAGAGTCTGGACATCCTCATATTGATACGTCTCCTTGATATTCGAACAGAGGCCATTGTACCAAAAGGGATTCCTCTTCTCAAGGCATTCGGTTTGCTACGGTGAGGTTTGTTGCGTTTTGTTGGGCAGTGATGGCCAGTTCCATGGCAAGCAGGGTATGTCTCTGGGTAATGGCATGCTCGGTTCCCTGGATGCAATCGAGAATCATGGCGCCGAAGAACGGGAAACCCAGCTTCCCGTACGCCTGGATATGGTGTTCTCCCTGTGCATCAACGAAATACACGTGGTCTCCCTGCCTTGATCCTGCCACATCAAGATATTTCCTGATTTCAACCGAGGCCTTGGTCCCGACAATGAACATCCTTCCATCGCCCCAGGCGCCCATTCCGTCCGGAGTGAACCAGTCGACACGGAAATAACAGGTTGCACCCGTTTCTCCCACCAGCACACACTGTCCGTAGTCCTGAAACTCAGGATGGTCAGGATTGTGGTAGTTGGCGATGCTGCTGTGCAGAACCTTTGCGCTTCGGCTGTTGGTATAGGTCAGGAACTGTTCCAGCTGGTGGCTGCCGATATCCACCAAAATACCTCCGTTCTCTTCAGGTTTGAAGAACCATGAAGGTCTTGAATCTTTGTTGAGTCGGTGGGGAGCGAGGATGGTTACAGAAATCACCTCTCCCAAAGCCCCCTCCTCAATCAGTTTCTGGGCGTAGAGAGCGCCTTCCACATGGATACGTTCTCCAAAGTAGATGAAGTAGCGCTTTCCGGTCCTTTCACACGTTTCTGCCACCTTCTCTGCCTCCGGTATGCTCAACATCCCAGGCTTGTCGCAGAAATAGTGCTTGCCACTCTCCAGCACAGCCAAGCCTAGCTCACAGCGATGCGATGGCTTGATGGCACTCGCCACCATGGCAATGGTTTCATCAGTAAGGATATGAGCGGTGGATGGTGCAACGCATGCTTGTGGGTAAGAACGGAGAAACACATCCACTTTGCCCGGGTCTTCATCATAGACCCAAGCAAGTTCAGCCCCTGCTTCCAACAGGCCGTTGGTCATCGCGTAGATGTGCCCATGATCGAGGCCGATCACTGCAAACCGAAACTCACCTGCCCGTACCACCCGCTCAGCCTGCTTGGCCGAGCGGGGTGCATAGTTCATACCATCCATTTTTTGCACAGGAATCACTCCACATAAAATCTGCTGTTGCTTCCTGCAGAGGCATAGGCGGCATAGAGGACCTTCATCGTCTCATAGGCAAGTGGGAAGCCGGATTCCGGCTCCTTGCCTGTATCGACACACCGAAGGAAGTCCTCAAGCTCGCCCACATATCCGCGCATCTCTTCCTCACACAGGAAGACATGCTGCCACCCGGTCTTGGTCTCCACCTTTTCCGTCATATAGACATCTGTCAGCTTGGAAGCATCCGTATGATAGCACAGAAAGGCATCATTGGGAGCAATTCTTCCCTCATAGCAGGCATTGGAAGTGTAGGCTTCTATCTTGTTGCGTACGCCTCCAACAATCATATCCCCGCTGCTGATCACCGCTTTCGTTCCATCAGAGAACGTCAGGATAGCTTCGGACCAGTCCTCGACATCGATAGGATTGGAAAGTATGGAACCACGTTCATCAGAAGGGAGCCCAACGGTGACCTGCGAGGCATCGCACAGCACCGAG
>JAAYQY010000012.1 GCA_012519125.1 Spirochaetales bacterium | reverse complement strand
TTACCGCATCCTTCGCCTTGTAATTGGAAATGCCCACATAGAGGGCCTTCCCCTGTCTCACCAACTGGGCCAAGGCTCCCATGGTCTCTTCCAGCGGAGTATCGGGGTCGGGACGGTGGTGGTAGAAGATATCCACATACTCAAGACCCATCCGCTTCAGGCTCTGGTCGCAACTGGAAATGAGATACTTGCGGCTCCCCCACTCTCCGTACGGGCCAGGCCACATATAGTAACCAGCTTTGGTGGAGATGATGAGTTCATCCCGATAGCTCTTGAGCTGGTGTGAGAGAATCTTGCCGAAACGGGTCTCTGCACTACCACCCGGAGGTCCATAGTTGTTTGCAAGGTCGAAGTGGGTGATGCCATGGTCGAAGGCCGTGGTAATCACTTCATTGCACACTTGATCATCGGCCTCAGAGCCAAAGTTGTGCCACAGTCCGAGGGAGAGAACAGGAAGCTTCAATCCGCTCATTCCTGCCTTTCGATACGTCATGGTTTCGTAACGTTGCTGGTTTGCTGTATAACTCATGCCTCTTATGATACACCACTGCAAGGTGTGGTCAAACTCTTTTTGCCTATGCTATAGTCAGAGGATGCAAACTTTGGTAGATAGCTTTCTCTCCCTCGTTTCGTTCGACTCCCCTTCCTTTGAAGAGGATCGGTTGGCCTTGTATCTGGAGCAAAAGCTGCTCTCACTAGGCTTGAGCACCCAGTACGACGAGGCAGGCAACCTCTACGCCTACCTTCCCGGAAGCGGACCAACGGTGCTGCTCAATGCCCATATGGATACCGTTGAACTTGCCCGAGGGGCGAAACCCGTAGTCGAACATGGCATCATCAAAACTGATGGCAGCACCGCCCTCGGAGCCGATGACAAGGCTGCTCTTGCTGCAATTCTCTCTGTTTTGGAGACCATCAAAGAGAAAAGGCTCGACCACCCCAACCTGGTAGTGCTCTTTACCACCGCAGAGGAACAGGGCTTGCTGGGTGCCAAGAAGGTTGAGAAATCCTTTCTGAGCGGCATCGACTACGGTTTCACCTTCGATGCCTCCCAAGATGTAGGACTTGCCATCACATCTGCCCCCTCCTACGACCGGATCGAGGCAATCTTCACCGGCAAGGGAGCTCATGCAGGGTTCAAGCCTGAAACCGGGATCAGTGCCATCCAGATGGGCTGTGACGCTGTCAGTGCCATGCACCTGTTGCGCATCGACACAGAGACCACCGCCAACATCGGCTCCTTCATCGCTGAGGGGGCAAAGAACATCGTTTGTGACAAGGCCACCTTGGTCTTTGAGGCACGAAGCCTAAGCAATGAGAAGCTTGAGAAGCAGGTCTCTTCCATGAAGGAAGCACTCCATGCAAGTGCAGGGAAGCACGGGGGTACCGTACAGATCATCCACGACCGCCTCTATGATGCCTATCACCATGAAAGCGATGCTTTGGTGCTTAAGATCTTCAGAAAGGCATGTGATACACTCAGCCTCCCCCTTCGGGAAGAACCCACGCTCGGAGGCAGTGACGCGAATATTCTCAATGCATTGGGAATTCCAACCTTGGTGTGCAGCATCGGCTATGAGGAAGCTCACACCAAAGGTGAATACATCAGTATCGATCAGCTGACCAAGCTGTATCTGCTGACCATGGAGCTGGCAACACTATGAACACCATTACATTGATCGGATGTGGGGCCGTCGGAGCCCTGTATGGGCTGAGACTGCACCAACTGCTGGGAAAGAAACAGGTCTGCTTTCTTGTCGATGAAGCGAGGAAAGAGCGCAACGAGCAGGATGGCATTTTCCTCAATGGGCAGAGAGTGGAATTCACGTTTTGCACCCCGGAGACGGCACCGGTTTCCGATCTGGTCATTCTCGCCACCAAGAATCATCACCTCGAGCAGGCGATTGGGATGATGCACTCGGTGGTCGGACCACAGACCGCCATCCTTTCGCTGCTCAATGGGATTGAAAGTGAGCGCATCCTTGCCCAAGCGTTCGGAAGCGAGCGGGTGCTCTACAGCTTCGCAGTCGGATTGGACTCAACCCACACCGGCAACTCCATCATCTACACAAAAGAGGGACGAATTGTCTTTGGAGAGAAGGACAACAGCAGAAGCGAAAGGGTCAAAGCCATCGCTGAGCTCTTTGAAAAAGCCCATATCGGGTATGTGGTGCCCGAGGATATCCACCTACAGCTCTGGAACAAGTTCATGCTCAATACCGCTTACAACACGATCAGCAGCCTGCTTGGAGCAACCTACGGAAACCTGAAGCAGGAGCCGGTCTGGAACCTTGCCCAGAGGGTGTGCAAGGAGGTGCAGGCGGTAGCTGCAAAGGAAGGGGTCATCCTGCCCGATCATCTGATCGAGGAGAACCACAGGATCGTGACCTCACTGGGCTTTGCAGGAAAAACCTCCATGTGCCAAGACATGGAGGCTGGAAGGAAAACAGAGAACCCTTGGTTTTGCGGAACGGTCATCAAGCTCGGCAAGGAGCATGGCATTCCTACCCCGACCTGCACCACACTTTCAAATCTGGTGGAGGCCATGGAAAGCATCAGGCTCGGCCAAGCTCGCTAAGGGCATCCTGTTTTGCTTGCTTCAATGCTGAGGTTAACTCCGCAAGGCGTTTTGGCGAGCACTTGCTGCAATAGATGTGAAAGTCCGCATCGGTGGCAGGAACATCCTTTGCCATCTGCAACAGCAGATGTTTCTCAAGGATCCTGACAGCCGGCACGTTATACTTGCGTGCCAGCGTATCGCGCGCGATGAAGAAGTGCTTCAAAAATACTTTTTCTTCCTTGGAGAGGTACTTCCATGAGGAGAACTTCGTCCATCCCGGCTTATCCGGGCCCTTGCTCTTGCCTACCTCTTGCATCTGATGTGCGACATCATGAGCAAGCCCTTTCTCGTTGACCTCTGCAAACAGCAAGGAGCGCAATGTGAACAGATGCTCCACATCTGATAGGGCATATTGGATCTGCTCATCCTTCAGTGGTCTGAGAAGCCAGTTGGTCATCTGGTTCTTTTTCTTGCTGGCCCCGCTGGGTTTGACATAATCAGGGATATAGCGTTCCACCAGCCCACTGAGATTGCCCGTATAGCCCAAGGCAAGGGCAAGCACCCTGATGTCATAGAGTCCTTCCATGAGGATGTCGTACTGTTTGCGCACCAGAGCGGAGTCGCTTGCACAGTCAAACATGACCTTCTCAAGACTCTTGTCCTCAAGAAAATCTTGCAATGCTTCCTTGGAGACCTTGAACGGGTCTACAAGATAGTAGGCTGAACCATCGAAGAGTTGGATGAGACAAAGGTGTTCGCCGTAGATGTGGAGATTGAACTCTCCCTCGAAGTCCATGGCGACCGAGGTGATCCCCGATTCTTTCCAAGAGACAAGAAGCGAAGCCAGTGCAGCATCAGAATCAATCATTGTGTACGTAAGCATAGGGTGAGAGCATACCAGATATCCGACAAAGAGAGAACCCGCAGAGGCTTTGGAAGCAGATGGTTAGACCCTTGTATAGATACGTTTATTTATTATTCTTGAAAATCTTTTATTGTAATTTTTATTCGTTTTTCATGCACATTTATAATAGTATTCTCTTTTTAATATAATTTAAAGTATTTTATTTATGGCTTGATAGTCATTATTTTTGCTTTTATTGGAATTCTTTGGCGTTTTCAGAAAAACCTCTTAACACGATAAATTAATATCGATATCTTATGGGCATACAGATTCCCGTAAGGAGAGAACAGATGAGTACCATGAGTTTTTCCATTCCCAGAACCATCTTTTATGGTGAAGGCTCGCTTGGCAAGCTTGCAGGGTTGAAGGGCAAGCGTGCAGCAATTGTGACTGGGGGAAGTTCGATGAAAAAGTTCGGCTTTCTTGACCAGGCACAGGCCCTTCTAGCCAAGGCCGGCATCGAGTCGATCATCATTGACGGGGTTGAACCGAACCCCTCAGTGGAAACCGTAAAGAAAGGTGGAGAGACCATGCTCGCATTCGCTCCCGATTGGATTGTGGCCATCGGAGGGGGCTCGGCTCTTGACGCTGCAAAGGTCATGTGGTGCTTCTATGAACATCCCCAGCTGAGTTTCGAGGATATCATCACTCCGGGGAGCATGCCGTCGCTACGCAACAAGGCCAAGTTCATCGCCATCCCCTCCACTAGCGGGACTGCAAGCGAAATCACCGCCTTCAGCGTCATCACCGATACCCAGAAACACATCAAGTACCCTATCGTTGCAGCTGACATGGTACCGGATATCGCCATTCTCGACCCCGCACTCCCCATGACCATGCCCAAGCACATCACCGCCAATACTGGTATGGACGTCATGGCCCATGCAGTCGAGGCTGTCGCCTCAAATGCGGCAACTGCCTTCACCGACCCGTATGCGGTGCAGGCGATCAAGATGGTGCTGGACACTCTCCCGACAGCCTACGCCGAACCGAAGAACTTGGAAGCAAGGCTTGCCATGCATGAAGCTTCAGCTCTTGCCGGCATGGCATTCACCAATGCATCCCTTGGTTTGGTACACTCCATGGCACACAAGATCGGAGGAGAGTTTGGCGTCACCCACGGGCTTGCCAATGCCATTCTGCTGCCCTATGTGATCGCCTACAACCGCAAGTTCTCGAACAAATACACCTATGCTGAGAAGCTCCTTGGCCTTCAGGATCTCTCTGCAGCTATCCAAGAGATGAACAAGAAGATGGACATCCCATCCTGCTTCAAGGATTGCACTGAGGTTGATTTCAATGAGGCCAAATTCAAGGAAGTCCTTGCGAGGATGAGCCAGCATGCATTTGAGGATCCTTGCACACTGACCAACCCGGGGAAGCCCACCGCAGCCGATGTACAGATGCTCTTTGAGGCAGCGTACTACGGCAAGGCCGTGAACTGAGCAACCATGCTCCCGAAACTGACGATAGGCGCTGCAATTGCAGCGCCTATCTTGTCAATTGGGTTGCTCTTAAGCTTGTTCTTTGGGAAGCACCAGGTTCAGTAGGATTCCGACCAGTGTGGCCAGGGCAACACCTGCAAGCGTGAAGGTGAGATCCTTGCCGATCATGAAGGAGAGGGTTCCCCCACCGATGCCAAGCACCAGGATGACGCTGCTGATCGTAAGATTGCGCTTATCCTCATAGTTGACCCCACTGTCGACCAAGGTCCTCAGTCCGCTGGAGGCAATGGTGCCGAACAGCAACATGGAGATGCCTCCCAAAACGGGAGAAGGAATGGTCTGGATGAGAGCTCCGAACTTGGGGAAGAACGAGAGGAAGACCGCAACCACGGCAGCTCCTCCGGTTACATAGACACTGTAGACCCTGGTAAGGGCAAGCACGCCGATGTTCTCGCCATACGTGGTGTTCGGCGGTCCACCCCAGAAGGATGCCCACAATGTTGCAAGTCCGTCACCGGCGATGGTCTTGTGAAGACCTGGATCCTTGTAAAAGTCCTTGCCTACCACCTTGGAGATCGTGAGGGTGTCACCGAGGTGCTCACAGATGGTGGCCAGCGAGACAATGATGAACGTGATGCTTGCCACCAGGTTGAACTTGGGCAGAGCAAAGGTCGGAAGGCCGAACCATGCAGCGTCTTTCACCGCCTGGAAGTTGATCAAGGCATACTGGGGGAAGAGCAGGCCCATGATAAGGGCAAAGAAGTAGCCTCCAAGCAGGCCCAGCAGAATCGGGATGATGCTGAAGAAACCCTTGGAGAAGATATTCGCGATGATGGTAAGGGCCAACGTCACCGTGGCGATCATCAGGAAGTAGAGGCTGTAGTTCCCGCTGGCATCATTCATGGCCATCCCGATGGCAGTCGGGGCCAGGTTGAGGCCGATGACCACGATGACCGAGCCGATGACTACCGGAGGAAGCGCCTTGTTCAGCCAGTTGTATCCGCTCTTCTTGATGATGAAGGCCACCAAGGTGTAGAAGAGACCCGAGACAAAAGCACCACCCATTGCATAGGGCAAGCCGTATGCTGCGCTGATGGCTATCAAGGCCGGGATGAAGGCAAACGAAGAGCCCAGGAAGGCTGGTACTTTTGCACCGGTGATCAGGATGTAGAGCAAAGTGCCCGTACCTGCGGTGAAAAGTGCCGTACTGGGACTCAACCCAGTGAGGATCGGAACAAGAATGGTTGCCCCGAACATCGCGAAGACATGTTGGATGCTCAGAGGAATCCATTGTCCCATCGGCGGTTTGTCTGCCGGTCCGTACTTGACGAATTTGGATGGTGTATTGGCCATCAGAGAGCTCCTTGAGCCTGTACACAACAGCAAAGCAGAGCAAAGGTGCGTGTGCAACAGACAGAGGGGGATGATGACTTGCAGGAAGTCTCTCCATCCTAGCGGGAAAACCCGAAAAAAGGGAAGCGCCTGAGTGCATGTTTATGCAGAAATATGCGCAAAACAGGCACCATACTGCAACACTATGCCAATCTTCGTGTATCTTGGCCGCAAAGAAGGAGCTCAAGCTTGCCACTCTCCTCGGCAGGACAGAGTTCTTGCATCGCAAGCTGCACCTTCCGGCCAAGACGGGAGAACTCCTCGCTCGCGTAGAACTCCCGCAAGATTTCTCGTGCAATCCGTCGCTTCTCAGCCCCCAGTTTCCGTCCCGGTCTTACCTGTCTCAGTTTTTCCTCTTGCATGGTTACCTCCTGAATAAGGGAGAGAGTGCCCCGTATACCAACAACAGGGGGGAAGCAAGAAATGCCACCAGTACAAAAAGCAACAACAGGATGGGGGAAGACAGCATCTTCCCATACCACTGCGGCAACACTTCCGCGGTCTGCTTTCTCTCTTCCATACTCTCCTCCTTTCGTATCCATGGACAGGATAGCGCAGGTTATGAGACACAGATTGTCACATCAAAGGAATTTCCAGATTTTTTTGCATGTCGGAAAGAGAGTCCCGGTAGAGCTGAACAAACTCAGGGGGACTGATCGGCTTTGCTGCCGCCCCAAAGGCCAGAAGGGAGGAGAGAATCTCATGCAAGTCTGCTGCCGGAAGGGTTACTTCCAAAGCTTCTGCATCCCCTTCCTTGACGGTTCTCAGCTGTTGTTCCTTATGCCAGGTCTGGGTGGCGAGGGTCTCCTTCGCCCAGCCATACACACGGAAGGTGACGTAGGTAACCTCCTTGCCCATAAAGATCCCATAGCCACTGGTGATGAAGGCATCGAGCTCTTCCTCACCGAATCGCTTTTGGATACGATCACCCTGGATGGGAACGATGGAGATGATCCTTGAAAGATGGAAGGTCCTCAGCTGCTTGTGTTTCAGGTCGAAGGCCAGGAGGTACCACCGCCCGCTGTAGTTCACCAGTCTCAGCGGCTCGATGTGCCTGACCGAAAGCTCGGAGCGGGCGTTCTTGTAGTGCATGGTCATGCGAAGTTCACTCTTCATTGCCGAACAGACCTGGTTGAAGATGTCGTAGTCGGGCCAATCCTGGACAGGAGTGATGAACATGATTTTTTCGGAAAGGGAACGGTAGCCCTTCTCCACCCCACTGTCGAGCCCTTCGCTGAGCATGTCGGTAAGCGTGCTCATGATCCCTTGGGACCTGGCAAGACTCCGATAGATGGCATTGAGCACAAGGATCCGCTCATTTGAATTGGAAAAGAGGGTGAACTCCTTGGTATAGGTGTACCACCTCTTGGCCGCATCATAGGTGATCGGGGCCTCAAGATTGCTACGCAGGTAGTCGATATCCCTGAGGACCTGACGACGGGATATCTGGTATGTGGTGGCAATCTGTGCGGTTCTGACCCCACCCTCCTCCTCAATGGTACGGTTGATGAAGACAATGCGTTCTATTTGGCTCATGCTGAGAGTATACACACAAAACGGCCCTCCCGTGAGGGAGAGCCGCCGAAAAATGCAGAGATTGTTCGCTTACAGGGCAGCCTTGAGGTTTGCCTCGAGCTGATCCAGGAACGTAGCGAGTTCCTTGGGCAGCTTGTCGCCGAACTTCGGGTAGTGGTTGGCGCGGATGTCAGCGACTTCCTTCAACCAGCCTTCCACGTCGACAGCCAGAAGCTCCTTCATATCCTCTTCGGTAACACCTTCAGGACGATCGAGTGCGTCCGGAGTGGGCATGATGCCGATCGGGGTTTCCATGGTCTTTGCAGTACCTTCACAGGCCTCAAAGACCCACTTCAGGACGCGGCTGTTCTCACCGAAACCGGGCCAGAGCCACTTGCCTTCGTCAGTCTTGCGGAACCAGTTGACGTAGAAAATCTTGGGAAGCTTGTCAGCATCCGGTGCAGCTTTACCAACGTTGATCCAGTGCTGGAAGTACTCACCCATGTTGTATCCGCAGAACGGAAGCATGGCGAACGGGTCGCGGCGGATGGTACCAACCTTGAGGTCGAGTGCAGCTGCGGTGATTTCCGAACCGACAATCGAACCAAGGAAGACACCGTGGTTCCAGTCGCGGCTCTGGTGTACCAAGGGGATGGTCTTCGGGCGGCGGCCACCGAAGAGGATTGCGCTGATGGGCACACCCTTCGGATCTTCCCACTCGCTTGCAATGCTCGGGCACTGGGAAGCGGGAGCGGTAAAACGGGCATTCGGGTGAGCAGCAGGCTTCTGTTCCTTGTTGCCCTTGTCCTGAACCCATTCGTTGCCGTGCCAGTCGATCAGGGTGCCGGGAGCATCATAGCCGATGCCTTCCCACCATACATCATTGTCCTCGGTGAGGGCACAGTTGGTGAAAATGCTGTTCTTGGAAGCACTGACCATGGCATAGTAGTTGGAATCGTTGGAGGTACCGGGGGCAACACCGAAGAAACCAGCTTCCGGATTGATGGCATAGAGACGGCCGTCAGCACCAAACTTCATCCAAGCGATGTCATCACCAACGGTCTCGACCTTCCAGCCGGGGAGCGTGGGAACAAGCATGGCCAGATTGGTCTTGCCGCAAGCGGACGGGAATGCACCGGTAACGAAGATGCTCTTGCCTTCGGGGTTGGAAATCTTGAGGATGAGCATGTGCTCAGCAAGCCAGCCTTCGTCGTGAGCAAGCACGGATGCAATGCGCAGGGCCAGGCACTTCTTTCCAAGCAGGGCGTTCCCGCCGTAGCCGGAACCATAGGACCAGATTTCGCGGGTCTCAGGGAAGTGGGAGATGTACTTGTCCTCAAGGGGAGCGCAGGGCCACTTGCCGTTGTCGCTTTCGCCTTCAGCGAGGGGCTTGCCGACGCTGTGATAGCAAGGTACATATTCGCCTTCGGCGCCAAGGACATCGAGGACCTTCAGGCCTACACGGGTCATGATCATCATGTTGATCACAACGTATGCACTGTCGGTAAGCTCAACACCAATCTTGGCGATGGGACTGCCGATCGGGCCCATGGAGAACGGAATGACATACAGGGTGCGGCCCTTCATGCAACCACGGTACAGACCTGTCATAGTCTCTTTGAGAGCGACGGGATCAATCCAGTTGTTGGTCGGACCTGCAGCTTCCTTTGACTTGGCAGCAATGTAGGTTCTGTTCTCGACGCGTGCAACGTCGGAGGGGT
>JAAYQY010000102.1 GCA_012519125.1 Spirochaetales bacterium | reverse complement strand
CTACCACTGGGGGCATCATCGAAACTTTCCGGCTCTCGAAAGCACATATCTTGTGCGCAGCCCCTACGGGGAGAGCTGCCAAACGGATGGCAGAAGCTACCGGGATGGAGGCAAAAACCATCCACCGTTTGCTTGAGTTCAAACCGCCACTGGGGTACCAGAGAAACAGCAGCAATCTTTTGGAAGGAGATGTACTCATCCTTGACGAATGCTCCATGATTGACATCTCCCTGATGTACAACCTCCTCAAGGCTATCCCAAACGGCATGCGACTCATCATGGTGGGCGATACCGACCAACTACCCTCTGTCGGGGCAGGAAATGTCCTGTCCGATATCATTGCATCGGGGATGGTCCCGGTGGTGAAGTTGACGCGCATCTTTCGCCAAGCATTGGACAGCCGCATTGTGATGAATGCACACAAGATCAACCAAGGCAAGGCAATCGATCGTTCCAACAGCAAGGATTCCGATTTCTTCCATCTGGATAAGCAGAAACCGGAGGAAGCTCTGGAAAAGATATTGGATTTGGTCTCTACACGCCTCCCATCCTACTATCATGTCGATCCCATCCGTGATATCCAGGTGCTCACCCCTATGCAACGAGGTGTTGTCGGAACCATCAACCTGAACATGATGCTGCAGCAACGGCTGAATCCCTCAACAAAAGAGGCTCCAAAGCCCAGCATCCAACGTTCGGGTACCGAGTATCGGCTTCATGACAAGGTGATGCAGATCAAGAACGACTACGACAGGGAAGTCTTCAACGGTGACATTGGGACCATCACCGAGGTCAATACGGACGATCAGGAACTGACGATAACCTTCGATGGACGGGAAGTATCCTATGAGAAATCAGATCTGAGTGCGGTCGTTCTGGCTTATGCCACCACCATCCACAAGGCACAGGGTTCTGAATACCCCATTGTGGTACTGCCGTTCATGATGACCCACTTTGTCATGCTCCAGCGAAATTTGCTCTACACGGCAGTAACCCGTGCGAAAAAGGCTCTTGTTCTGATTGGTGAGCAGAAAGCCATTTCCTATGCCATCAGAAACCAGAAGCAACTTGAGCGTAACACGCAACTAGCTGAACGATTGGGTATGCTGGAAACGAATTGATTCGATGCACGCAGCAACCAAAGGGTTGATATCGGATCATTCTCCCTTCAGCAACCTGGAGAAAGTATCCTTCATTTTTGCACTGGCTGCATCGGACGCCTCATTCTGGGAGAACGCTTCTGCAACGGCTGCAGCAGCAGGCCCGAAGTTGTTTTCGACATTGGCCAGGGGGATGGAGCAAAGCACCCAGACCCCGCCATCTGCATCAACCCACATCTCCTCGGTCGTCACCCCGGACAGGGTGGCTTCCGCCACCTGGAGGCTGATCGATTCCATGGCATCGAGAGCCTGCCTGTTGTCCCCGCTTCCCGCATCATTGACATAGGTGACGATCACTTCCTTCACCTGGGTGCTGACCCATTCGGCAATCTTGTTCTTGGCCTCGACGGTTGCACGCTTGATTGAGGTCTGCTGGTTCGACATCTTGCCGTATCCACTCTCATAGTGGCGATCTTGTGCAGATACCGTCTTGTACACCCAATCAGGCTGGGGTATGCCATCCATGCCCAATACCACCGGTCGTGCAGGCTGGACAGGTTCGATAGGTTCAACGGCACGACTGGTTGTACAGCCAGCCAAAACCACGATGACCAAGAGAACAAGAAAACCGATTCCTTTTTTCATAGCATCCTCCATACTCCAATCTGCAAAACAAGATAGTTCATCCTAGCCCGGAACTATCACTAGCACAATTTGTATTCCCTCTGCAACAGGGAAATACTGGTGAAACAGTGAGATTTTTCTCTGCAATCGCAATGTTCGAGCTTGGAACCTACTCCCATGTGCAGGCAAGCAAGCTTTCTTTGCAGGTGGTCTTATGGCTATTTTTCATCAGGCATAATTCTGCTTTCCGCATCCAAATGTTTCCATAAGATTGTTTTCTTGCTTTTTTGCCTACACAGATGTAGAATCCCTTACCATGAAGAAAAGAATGCTGCTGATACTGCTGCTTTCCCTTCCTTCATTGCTTGTCGCTGGTGTCATAGCTACCTACACTACCTACCCTCTGCATCTGGAAAGCTACAATTCCATCTACCTCGACACGTATGAGGGTACCGGGACCAACCACTACCAAGGTTGTATGGCCATGCATATGGGACGATATGCCATAGACACCCAGGGGGAGACAGTGACAAACTTCGCTCTCATCTCCAATATCTCGAGTGAATTCGAACTCTATGGACCAACCAAAAACAACGTTACTGTCGATGTGGCAATTGGATTTCACCCAGTTGCAATCGTCAGATATGAAACACAACTGTACAATTCCAATCTCAACCAGGGCTACAAAAACCCAATAAACCCAACCAATACATCGATGACGGGAGAAATCATCATTGATTTCTACCTTGTCTCTTACGAGCCCGATAGCATCTTCATCGAGAATGTCCAATACGCCCATACAAAAGGAAGTTTTGGAAACTTCTCAATCTCATTTTCCTCTGACGGTAATGATTTCTGGAATGCCAGCCTAACCCCTGTATCAGGTGAGAACAATCTTCCTATCCCAGAACAACCCTACCTTATTTCAGGCTCCACCGTTCCCGAAGAAGGTGTTCCCTTTGGGGACCCCACAGAGCAGGTTCTCTATAGCTTTGCCATATTCAACAACCATGAAAGCTTCGACATCACCAAAGCTTTTGGTCTTGACGAAACCTTTATTGCCACCGCCCAAGTGACACTAGAATACGCTGATCCAACCAAGCTGTATGCAGTGACGCTCACCTTCACCAACCAAACCAATTCAGATACCTTCATGATGACTCATGAAAATCCGTCCGTTGACCAGACCATCGGGTATAAGCTTTCCTTCAACGGATACACGATTGATCCAGGAGATTCTGTCGACTGGAATGGTCTCTCTGAGGGGTCCTCCAACAAAGACATCAAAGTGACCCAGATCAAAAAGAGTGATGTTGATAAACTGTTGGAAGGATTATACAGCGACACCATAACGGTGAATCTCACCCCCAAGGACAGCGTATGAACTACGAAAGTGGGCATCACCCCCTACCATGAGGGTATCCTACACAAGAAGAGAGTCACATCTGCCATAATCGATGGTAAGGCCGACACTCCGGGCCAGGTATTCCAAGCTCTCTGCGCTATCGGTCTCAGACTGCTTATTGGGGTAGATTGCATACTGGCTCTTGTACGCTGAAGGGGTGAAATTGGGCATGATCACATTTGCCCCTGCCAGCAGTCCGTCAAGGCGATAGTCCCTGTTCAGGCTTCCAAGGGCTGTCGTAGCGGGCATCCAGGGATATTTGGTTGCAATGCGGATTACTGCAATGGTGTTGAGCGTGAGCAGCACATCCCCCCGGGGACTGCCTGCCAAAGGGGTTTCTGCGTGAGGAATGAAAGGCCCGATCCCAATCATGTCAAACTGGTTGCTGCAGAAGAACTGGATATCGCCGGCAATCGTGGATACGGTCTGTCCCGGCACTCCCACCATGATGCCGCTGCCAACCTGATACCCCAGAGTCCTGAGGTTCCCAAGGCACTCCAACCTGCTGGAGAGCGTACGGTCCGTGTGGAGCGTGCGGTACAGTTCGGCATCGGTACTTTCGACGCGAAGCAGATAGCGATCGGCTCCAGCACGTTTCCAGAGTTGGTAGTCCTCATAGGAGCGCTCACCCAAGGAGAGGGTGATTGCGATGGGATACTTCCTTTTTATTTGGGCAATCATGTGGGCGATCGACTCTGCCGACCTTCCGTCCTCCCCCGATTGGAGCACCACCGTGCGGTACCCTTGCCCAACAGCCTCGCCTACACAGTGCAGTATCTCATCTTCATCCATCATGTAGCGGGACGCATGCCGGTTGTATCGGTTGAGACCACAATAGAGGCAGGAGTTCCTGCAGACACTGGAGATTTCAACAAGTGCCCGCAGGGCAATACGGCCTTGGCAATATGCAGTGCGCACCAAGCATGCGGTTGCATGCAAAAGCGCAACCTCATCAGGGTCGACAAGACACAGAAGCAACCCAAGGTCCTCACTCTGGGGCGCACCCGTTTGGATGCGTCCCATCGCAGCATGCACAGCTGGGCGTATCATGCAGAGAAATCCGCACGTGCCTGCTGATATGCAGAGAGGGCACGAGGAAATGGGGAAAGCGTGCGCTCAAGCACCCCGTGCAACACCGAGATGGCTATGCCGTAGTTTGTGATGGGTACATGCACCTGTTGCGCTTGTTCCATCCGCCACAGCATCTCCCTACGGTTCAGCGTACATGCCCCGCAATGGATGACCAGGCGAAACCGGGACAGGTCATCAGGATAATCACAACCAGCACAATGCGTAATGGCGATATCGGGATTGCAATGGGTCGCAATCCAACGGGGTATCTTCACCCTTCCGATATCGTCGATGGAAGGATGATGGGTACAGGCCTCGGCGATCAAAACCGAATCCTTTGCCCTGAGCGTGGTCAACGCAGCGGCACCGGTTGCAAGCTGAACGATATCTCCCTTGAACCGTGAAAACAGGATGGAGAACGTGGTGCACATGATCTCAGGTGGGGTGTGCTCAACCATGAAACCAACTATCTGCGAGTCACAGATGACCAAGTCAGGCGGACATTTGAGATTTGAGAGGAAGTGGACATACTGATGTTCCTTCACCACCACCACCGAGGCATTGCAATCGAGCGCATCTCGGATGGCTTGCACTTGCGGGAGAATCAAGCGCCCTTTGGGCGCGCCCAGATCTATGGGAACAATGCACACAACCAGTGGATGCTCCTGCTGGGGGGAGAGCAAATCCCCCAACAAGGGAGGACTGTGAAGAAATTCATCAGGACAGAGAGCAATGAGCAGGTGCTTCAGCTCAATCATGAACGCTTCACGGTCCCCCTCTTGTGTTGAGCAACACACACTATGAGGGGAAATGTGCTTGCAGGTGTCCAGAAACAAGGAAGACGGTGTATGCAGATCACATTTGTTCACCACGAAGACCATGGGGATGGCATACTGCCTGCAATGGGCAACCAAGGCCTCTTCGAATTCGGTCCACACATCAGCTTCGAGGACGATCAGGGCAATATCGATGGTTCCCAGTCTCTGCATGGTCCTTCTTACCCGCTCCTCTCCCAATTGCGACAGGTCGTCGATACCGGCGGTATCAAGAAAGACCACGGGACCGAGGGGAGAGAGTTCCATCCGTTTGGTGACGATATCGGTGGTGGTTCCCGGTATTGCGGAAGTGATGGAGGTCTTCTGCCCTGTGATCAGATTCAGGAGACTGGACTTGCCGGTATTGGTTCTCCCGCAGATACCAATTCGGAGCAAGAGTGAACTTGGTGTGTTGTGCATTGCTGTTCCTTGTATGTGAAATTCCTAGAAAGAAAGATCCCGTACCCCATGCTGTATCCGCTCGTAATCGGACAGGAATTTCGCAAAGGTCGCTTGCGAAAAGTCTCGGGGCACCCGCTCGCGGATCTCCTCAATCTCCTTTCTGACCAGGGCCTCTCCGATATGCCTTGTCTCTTCCGAGGCAAAATCCTCAAGCCACTCCTGGAAGGTGAGCACGGCATTCAGCTTGCAGAAACACCCCTCCTTGCCGCTCTTGAGAAGCCCCATGATCTTGTCCCCGGTGCGTCCACAGCGGTACCCGGCAGTACAGAATGAGGTGATATGGCCCTGCTTTGCCAACTTCTGGATCACTTGGTCCAAGCTGCTGGTGTCGTTGAGCATGAACTGCTCCCGTTCGGCAATCTGATCCTTTCGGTACGCATCGGAGTAATCCCCGATCCCTATCTTGCTTTCTGCATCACGTTGTGTGCACATATCAATGACAGACTCCATGATCTGGGGAGTCTCCCTATTGGTGATGATCATGCCTGTGTACGGGATGGCCAGCCGAAGGACCGCAATGAGATGGGTGAAATCGGCATCACTCACCTGATGGCGCAGATGGTCAAAGTTGGTACCTACGGCGGGAGTCAGGCGGGGGAACGAGACGGTGTGGGGACCGATGCCATACAGCCGTTCAAGATCCCTGGCATGGGCAACCATGCCCATAACCTCGAACTTCCAGTCATACAAGCCAAAAAGCGCCCCGATGGCTACATCGTCAATTCCCGCATCCATAGCCCGGTGAAGCGCATAGAGTCTCCACCGATAGTTGCCTTTCAGCGTATCGACGGGATGCACTGATTGGTAGGTCTCGTGATGATAGGTCTCCTGGAACACCTGGAAGGTGCCTATTCCTGCTTCCTGGAGTTTCTTCAGGTCCCGAATCGGCAAAGGAGCAGCATTAACATTCACCCTTCTGATCTCGCCCATGCCGTCACGGACGGGAACCTTCACCTCATAGATGGTTTTCATCGTCTCAGCGATGTAATCGGCATCAGTTTCGGGATGCTCCCCAAATACGATGATCAGCCGCTTATGCCCGATTACACCGGCCAGGACACGGGTCTCTTCCCGAATCTCATCCATGGTCAGGACTTTGCGGATGACTGAGGGATTGTCGCTTCTGAACCCACAATACGCACAACGATTGACACATTTGCTGCCGCAATAGAGAGGAGCAAACGTGACCACGCGGTTATCGTATACCTTCTTCTTGATCTCTATTGCAGCCTGGGCTATCTCATTTCTCAGATCAGGGTCTGTCACCTGCAGAAGCGCTGCGACATCTTCACTGTCCATGAGCTCAATGGAGTATGCTTTGGCAATGATCTCACGGATATGCGATGTATCGGGATTCTTTTGCCCGTCCAATGTCGCGTAGATCTGTTGCTCATCAATAAAGTCTTTTCCATCTACAAGATACCGATCGATTTCATCTTGGGATATGAGTTGGTCTTTCCATGCGCGGATGCTTTGGGGTGTATGGGTTTTCATTGGGTTGTCCTTAGAGTTTTGCCAGAGTCGACTTGACGGTAACCTGTTCGATACGACCCAGCTTCCCGGTAAGTGTACCAATCTGATCGGTGGATGCATCAACGATGAGGGTGATGATGTTGAGGTTTCTTTCCTTGTAGGGCAACCCAAGTCTTCCCAGTACCATTGATCCATACTCTGAGAGTACGGCATTCACTTCCTGGGCTACGGTGTCGCGTTCCTTCACGATGATCGCGATGACACCAACAGATCGATTTTCCATGTTCTCCACCTTCCTTGCAAACAGTTGCGATGGTACCCGATGAGTACCAGAACCTGCAGAAAGGTGCACACACTACGTACCTGGCAAGAGATGCCGGCACAGGACAATCCATGTAGTTTTTTGTGACCTTGGCTTCAGAACACTCGCGCGAACCTGACCGCAGGCACCGTGGATTGATGAGACTCATCGGTCCACGACAAACGAAGACTATCACTTCCCTGACAGTTATTCAATAAACTTTTATTGATAATTGTATATCGGAGTCGGTTCAGCTTCGCCCAGCATCCGCAGCTGGGGGAAGCACTCCTACACGTACCATGAGGCTGCCAGCATGACCATGAGAATGG
>JAAYQY010000101.1 GCA_012519125.1 Spirochaetales bacterium | reverse complement strand
TATCTGCATTGGAATGCCCAAGGTGATGCGAATGCTGTGTATGCTGTACACGACCCAGGTCCAAGACTTATGGACCTTGCCTTGCGTTCCCATCTCCTGCTTGATGAGAATGGTCGCACTTTGCATGCGGCAAATGAGATGACAAGCATCCAATTGCTCCTTGAGCCCTCTGGAAACCAACAGATTACTGCTCATCCCATGGTACTCTCCACCGAACAATTGGCAGAGAAGGAGATTCATGCATCACTCTACGCAATCTCAGCTGAGCATGTGGTGCTCGATACGCACGTCTTCCAATGCGAGGATCTGGGCCCCTACTGGCATGAATGGAACATCCTGAATGCAACCATGCAGGCCTCTGATCTGGAAACGTATCTCTCCCTGGCCCTCTCCAAATTTCCGACACTCAGTCTCGATTATCAGGGGTATTTGATAAAGAACTGTCCACCCATCACAGCAAGTTCAAGCTTGGTGTTCAAGGAAATCGACGCATATGGATATCTGCATATCCTTCCCCAGATCCATCTGGAATCATATCCCCCGGGGTTCTTCGAGGAACAGGATATCGTAAAGGTAGTCTCACTTGACGAAGTTGAGAAACGGCTCAGCATTTCCGAGGTGATCTATCCTTCGGATGCTGTCGAAGAGTTCAGGATGCTGCTTGCAAAAATGGGAAAGGAAGCAAAATCAGCGGTATTTGAGGATGAGCGGCATTTCATCCTCGAAGCTGATTTTGCCCGGCGTTTCCTCTCGCTGCATATGGGAGAGCTCGTCAAGCGATTCGCCCTCTTCCAGTCCTCCGTACTGGGCAAGTACAAGATCAAATTTTCCAAGCCAAAGCTGAAACTCTCCTTGGGAAGTGGTATCGACTATTTTGAGGGCGATGCCGAAATCTCCTTGGAAAATGAGACATTCTCATTCTCCCGCTTCCTTTCCGAATATCGGAAAAAAGGCTTCATCACACTCAGTGATGGATCCTCGGTCTACCCTGACATGAGAAGGCTGAATCGCTTCGAACGACTGGTCCACGTACATGCAAAACAAGAAGAAACGGTACGTGTCTCATTCTTCGACCTTCCCGCATTGGAAAAAGAAGCAGAGCTCTCCATCCAAGGGGAAGGAGCTGACCGGGCCAAAGCTTTCTACCAAGGGTTCAATGCGCTCAGCGAGCATGATGCGACCTATGCACTGGCGGAAGGAACCCTTCGACCCTACCAACAGTATGGTGTACAGTGGATGGAGTACCTTCAGACCCACCATATGGGTGCCTGTTTGGCCGATGAGATGGGCCTTGGAAAAACGGTGCAGGTGATTGCCTTGTTGCGAACCCTTTACGCAAAAGAACCTCATGCACCATCCCTCATCCTGGTTCCTCGCTCCTTGATCTTCAATTGGCAGAATGAACTCTCCCGTTTCGCCCCCGAACTGTCCTGTTTGCTCTACTATGGACAGGGAAGACAGGTGTCCCAGCTGGAAGATCCAAAGATACAGATTGTGCTCTCCAGCTACGCCACCATCCGCAATGATTACAAGGACCTTGCCAAGAAACGATTTTGCTACATCATACTCGATGAATCGCAGACCATCAAAAATCTGGAAACCAAAACCACCAGTGCAGTGCTTTCGTTGCAAGCGGAACACCGTCTGGCACTCAGCGGGACCCCGGTGGAGAATGGTCTCTCGGAGTTGTACAGCCTCTTCCAATTTCTCAATCCTCTCTTCTTTCCCAGTCCCCAGGAGTTTATGCAAACCTACCTGCGGCCAATACAGGAAAACCAAGATCCTGATGCCCTCAGGGATCTGAAAACAAGAATTTATCCTTTCATGCTGAGAAGAATAAAAAAGGATGTGCTCAAGGACCTTCCCGAAAAAACTGAACAGACTGCCTATATCGAGCTTGATGACCAGCATTTGGCAATGTACAACAGACGCCGGGAAGAACTCAAGGCGAAGGTCACCAGTGCCATATCAGTGGGGGGAATTGCCAAAAACACCTTCATGATCCTTCAGGCCCTGACCGAATTGCGACGACTTGCATCAGTGCCTGAAGCCGATGGTGCATACCCCGGCATTTCCGCCAAACGGACCTATTGCAAGGATGTCATCTCCTCTCTGGTGGAGGAAGGACATAAGTGCCTGATCTTCACCAATTTCCTCGCTACCATCGAATTGGTCAGCGAAGATCTCGCTTCCCTCGGCATCGGGCATCTGGTCATGACGGGAGCTACGGTTGACCGGCAATCCTTGGTGCAGCGCTTCCAAACCGACCCTGCCATCGGCGTCTTCATCATGACATTGAAAACAGGGGGACTGGGTCTTAACCTTACCGCTGCAGACTATGTATTCATCATCGACCCTTGGTGGAATAGGGCTGCAGAAAACCAAGCGATCGACCGCACGCATCGCATCGGTCAGGTCAACCCGGTTTTCTGTTACCGGATGATTGCAAAAGACACCATCGAAGAAAAAATTCTGGAATTGCAACAAAGAAAAGCAGAGTTGGCTTCTTCCCTGCTCTCCTCAGACTCCAATGCAGTCAAGGCATTGTCTGAGGAGGATATCGAACAATTGTTGGGGTAATACATGGCGAATACTAAGTACGGATGGCAAACAGGCAAAAATACAAAGACGACACTGTCGGAGTCTGCACAGCTCATCGCCCAATCCTTGGCTTGGTTCTCTCTGGAGGAACTTGTTGCCATACAGGAGTGCCTGACAGGGAAAAGTGTCAAGAAAGGAATGAAGAAGGAGCAATGCGAACAACTTGCCCAACTGATTGATTTCCCGAACCAAGCAACCTTTGACAAGTTTTTCGCAAAATTGCCACCCTATCTGCAGAAACTGCTCTACGCGGGATGCCTCGACCCGTATATAGATGTGAGGTGCCAGGATTGGGGAGTTGAAGAACCTCTCATTGTAGAACGTGAGGAACCTGTGTTTTACTATCATCACAGTAGATATAAGGCCAACCCCCTATACCGGCTGGGCTTGTTTGAAATCTACAGGGAGCATGTACTGCATCTGAACGAGTTCATTGCTCACCACTTCCTGCCTTTTCTCTACAAGAAGGAGGAGTACACACCCAAGCCGCTGGCGAGCGAGCCTGAGCAGTTATGGACAATTGAGAACCAAATACATGAAGTGCTTCCTCTCTTCGTTGAATCGCTGATACCTCTCCTCAAGGAGCGGGATGCAACGACCATCGTAAAGAAGGGCCTTCTGAAAGCCAATATCAAAGACCTTCGGGCCTTGTGTGGATTACCCCCATTTTCGTTGGCCTCTTCCTACAATCTCGATCCACTTGTGCTGCTCGCAAAATTTATCCTGTCTTTTGAATCAACGAAACTGAAAAGACCCGATGATGGAATGGCTTTGATCAAAACCATGGTGCAACGGCTGTTCTACGATCCTTCTTCCAAGGGCACCCTCGCCTATGGCAGTTTTTTTGAGTACTTCGCCTTGCTTGACCATTGCAGCCTGAATTCCAACTACTCCTATTCGATTGACATTGAACCCTCTTCACGCACAGGAGTGCTGAACGTCCTATCAGATCTCCAGGGCAGCCAAGCATGGTATGCAGTGGATGATTTGTTTCAATCGTTCTTGGTGCGTGGCTTTTCCATGCGATTCGAGAACCGGGATGTTTTGCAAAGCGGACTCTCTGTCCGTGGCCAAAAGGTGCACCTGTCACCCTCCGACTACCTCACCTTTGAGGACAAGGGATTTCGCCCTGTGGGGGCATTGCGAAGACCGTTGTTTGAACGGCCGCTGTTCAAGGCCTATCTCTATCTTCTTGCTTCTCTTGGTATCCTTGATATTGGGGAAACAACCCCTGAGTCTCTGCTTACCAAGAATGATAAGCAAGTCCCCCTATCCCCGTATGAGGCACTCTGCTGTGTCAGGTTGACTGCATTTGGAGCTTGGTGCCTGAACCTTGCCGAGGAACGCCCAGAACCAAAGAAACAGATCTTTGAGACCATCACCGATACAGAACTTCTTTTGGTGACCTTCAAGGGGAAATCCCTGGAGCGTAAGCTGTTTCTTGAACAGATCGGGACTCCCCTGGGAGTGGAACGGTATAGGATTACCGAAGCTTCCTTCATCAAAGGATGCACTTCCTCAGCAGAAGTCCTCAAGCGCATCGAAAAGTTCAAGCAACTTATTGATGCACAACCGTCAGAGCGATGGACCCAATTCTTTACATCCCTCCAGAGACGATCTACGTTGTTTGCCCATGCAGAGCAGGTTTTGCTGTACACATTTCCCGATGATCCTGAAATCCGAAGGATGTTTGCAACTGATCCTGCACTCAGAAAATTGGTGATCAGGGCTGAAAACAACAATGTGGTGGTAAAAAAGGAGAACCAGAAAGCATTCCAGAAGCTCCTGATGGAACATGGGTACCTGAATACGCTCTAGCCGGCTCTTACGCGCAGGTGAACCAAACCTCCTTCCTGTGGTACAATCGCCCAGAAGAGGAGGATTTGCATGGACACGCTTTGTTGCGTTGTGGAACACATCACATTCCAAAGTGATGAGAATGGGTTTGTCATCCTCAAAGGCAAAGCGAAGGGCTATCGGGAGCTGGTATCTGTGGTGGGAACCATGCCCACCATAACGGTAGGATCGGTACTGAGTTTGCAGGGCTTCTGGAAAACAGATGCCACATTCGGACCACAGTTCACGGTCCAGTCTTACGAGGAGACACTTCCCTCCACTGCCTATGGAATCGAGCGGTACCTGGGGTCAGGCTTGATCAAGGGCATAGGCCCATCCCTGGCCAAACAGATCGTCAGCATCTTCGGAACAGATACACTCACCATTCTTGAGCATGACATCAGCAAGCTGCTTCTGGTCCGCGGCATCGGCAAGATCCGCATCAGACAAATCGAACACAGTTGGCTGGCACAGAGAGAGATCAAGAACATCATGCTTTTTCTCCAAGATCATGGTGTGGGCACCAATTGTGCTGCTCTCATCTTCAAGACCTATGGCAAGGAGAGTCTTGCGGTGGTCAAGGAGAATCCCTATAGGCTTGCCGATGACATCATCGGCATCGGATTCAAGACAGCCGACACCATTGCAGTAAAACTGGGAACAGCGAAGGATGCGCCGATACGACTGCGATCAGGACTTGTGCATACACTCAAGGCACTCGCTGATGATGGGCACTGCTACGCAACGCACGCACAACTGTACAAACGTGCAGCAGCATTGCTTGAAACCACCACCGAAACGCTCCAACCGATTTTGTCCAGAATGGCAGAAGAAGAGGATGTGATTGTTGAGAATGAAGCAATCTACCTCCCGTATCTGTATCACTGTGAAGTCAACGTTGCAAAACGGATCCGGCAGTTGCTCAAAGCAGAAGCCAAACACCAGATCAATTCTGCTGCCGTACTGAAAAATCTCCAACATCCGAAGCCCAGATCCATCACCTATGATGAAGTGCAGCTTGATGCCATCAAGACAGCAGTGGCAAGCAAATGCATGATACTCACCGGCGGGCCAGGAACAGGAAAGACCACTACCACTGGGGGCATCATCGAAGCTTTCCGGCTC
>JAAYQY010000100.1 GCA_012519125.1 Spirochaetales bacterium | reverse complement strand
GCTCATGAAGAGAAACTTGAAGAGTTCATTTTCCGTTCTTGCAAAGCTGATGTAGGCAAGCCCCATCCCCAAAAAGGGAATGGGATGAGAGGCAAGTCCCCTGTTCAACTGTTCCTCAAAGAGAAGATTTGCTTTCAGATGAACAGATTCTTTCAGACTCTCCATCGAGGAAAATTTGTGAAAAATGGGTTGCACTGAGCAACCAAGTACTTTGCTGACACCTCGTGCATGGAGTGATGCAATGCCAGAGGTGCGCACCAAATCCAAAGATGCATCAATAATCGCTTGTTCGGTAATTCGTTCCTTTGGGGGCATGGCAGTCTCCTTAAGATATCGTATGTTATATATCATATAGTATATTAAAATCATGAGGCAAACTTGCAGAAAGCAAAAATCTACACATGGCAGCATTTTTCTTCTCTCCTCCCCCATTTTGTCCTATACTCTCACCCAAGGGGGATGTCGCATGAGAATCCAGGGAACCGGTTGCTGCTTAATTGATTCAATCTACCGAAACTGCTCTTATCAGAGTGAGGCGTTTTTCCGCCTCTGGAGCAAAAAACGCGGTGATGGTGGGCTCATTGAGGGGGGCTTGGTCTTCACCGAAGACCTTGAAGCATATGCCAAGCTCAGCCACCAGCAGATCATTGCATCCCTTGGCAACAACCGCGAAGCTGATGGAAAGAACCTTGGTGGTCCTGCAGTGGTAGCATTGGTGCACGCATCCCAGATTCTTGTAGACCAGAACGTAGAAGTCACCTTTCATGGAGTGGTTGGTGCTGATGAAAATGCCGATCTGGTGCGTTCGACCATAGAGAGTACCCCGCTTCGTGCTGAGTTGAAAACCGTTCCTACAATGAGCACACCCACCACCGAGGTGTTCGATGATCCCTCGATGCGCGGTGGAAAGGGTGAACGCTCCTTCATCAACACCATCGGAGCCGCGTATGCATTCGATGCAACCGACCTTCCGCCATCCTTTTATGATTCGGACATCCTGCTTTTGGGCGGCACTGCCTTGGTGCCAAACCTGCATGACCAGCAGCATCAAGTACTGAAAATGGCCAAAGAGCGTGGTTGCGTCACCGTGGTGGGAACGGTATATGACTTTCGCAATGAGAAAGCAAGCAGCACCGGCAGATGGCCACTGGGCTCCCTCCCTGCCTACCCCTTCATCGATGTGCTGGTCTGTGACGAGCAGGAGGCGCTCAGGCTGACCGGCACATCCTTGGTGGAAGACGCTGCCAAACAGCTCATCGCATTTGGAGTGGGAGCCTTCATCATTACCCGCGGAGCCCTTCCGATGCTGCTGTGGTCGAGCGGCAAACTGATAGAGTCTACCCCTCTCTCAACCCTCCCGGTAAGTGCCTACATGGATGAGTTGATGCAAAAAGATCCGTCGCTGCGAAAGGATACCACCGGTTGCGGAGACAACTTTCTTGGTGGTGTATTGGTCAGCATTGCCAAGCAACTGGAGTCAGGTGCTCCACTTTCCATGGTTGACATCTGTGCTTGGGGAGCCGCATCGGGCGGCTATACCTGCACCTATCACGGGGGTACCTACCTGGAAAAAGAGAAAGGCGAGAAAGCTGCACAGCTGTTGCCGGTTGTACAGGCCTACTTGCAAGCTATGGGAGCTGTACGATGAAAAAGCTGTTTGTGCAGTGGGGAGGAGGAAACATCGGACGCTCCTTCATCGCACAGGTTTTCTCCCGAGCCGGGTATAGGATTGTCATCATTGACATCAACCAAGCCTTGGTGGATGCTCTGAATTTGCATGGATCCTATACCATTGAGACCGTCTTTGACCAAGAAGTGCATCATCTGCTCATCGAGGATGTTTCTGCAGTGCATGCATCCGATCAGGAGGCGATCAACCAGGCACTGGCCGATGCAGATCTGCTTGGTATCTCGGTGGGAAGGGGTGCATGGCCTCACATTGCCCCTTCTCTTGCCAAAGCCATCGTGCAGAGACATATACACAAGCCAGCTGATGCGTTGGATATCATCCTTGCTGAGAACATTCATGGCTGCAAAGCCTTCGTCTCCTCTTTGCTCCTTCCTCATCTTGACGGGCAGGTTGACCTTGATGCCTACCTCGGACTGGCCCAAACCAGCATCGGCAAGATGGTTCCCATCCAAGACCCTGCCAACCTACTGACACTCAAGAGTGAACCCTACAATGAGCTGATTGTTGACAGCGAAGCCTTTCATCATCCGCTCCCCCACTTTGCTGATATACACCCTGTTCATCCTATCGAAGCCTATGTCGACCGCAAACTCTTCATCCACAATATGGGACACAGTGCTGCCGCCTACCTTGGGCATAGGTGCCATCCCAAGCGGGCAACCATCGCTGAGGTCTTGGAAGATGAGCAGATACGCAAGCAAGTGCATGATGCAATGCAGCAGAGCCGAGACATCCTGCTTGCTCTCCATCCTACCGTCTTTACCAAGGAATCGCTTGATACGCATATCCTGGACTTGTTGAAGCGTTTTTCCAACCATGCACTGGGCGATACCGTCCATCGTGTCGGGCGAGACCTGAAGCGCAAACTCCGCTATGACGACCGTCTTTTGGGGGTCATCATCGAAGCCGAGCGGCTCGGCATGGCTTGGGAGTGCATCGGACGAGCATACCTGCAAGCTCTGGGCTTTGTTGCTCCTGACAGCAATGGGGAACCATATCCTCCCGATGCAATCTTCCTTGATGAACTTGAAAAATGGTCATGGCCCGAAAAACTCTACAAAGCCAGTAGCTGGGAAGAAAGCTCATTGGGGAAGGACCTCTGTTTCACGCTGGCTGATAAGCTGCAGGCCCTCACCTAGGCATCAACGATTCACACTTTGGACACTGGTGTTTTCCAAGAGCAGATCGTTGATGAGCTGACGCAAATCCACGATACCGGTGGGAATATCCTCGTCCTGTGCGATGATTTTGAATATCCTTTGGGTTATGTAGTCATCGATCACCGGGTACTTCTTGAAGTCGGGATCGATATAGGAATTAGCGATAACCGATTCTATGAATTCCCGATCCAACGGACGCATTCCATCCCGCTGCATGATGCCAGAGTGGTAGATTCGGTCAAAAGCTTCCCGGTTGACCGGCAGCATGTTTGAATACTCCCAGATCTGGTATTGGAACTCCTGGTCACTGGAGATGAAGCGTAGGAATTCAAAGGCAACATCCTTATGCTTCGAGCGGGAACTCATTCCCAGTTGAACCGTATAGAGCTTGGATTTGCTGCTCCCATGCGGCCCATGGGGGAAAGGAATCGCTTTCCAATCAAAATCGCTGTAGCGAAGGATTCGGTAAGGATAGGATCCATAGACACGGAACTCAGAGAGATTGAAGGTTTTGAATCCTACGATTCCCTCTTCAAACATGCCTTCACGCACTACCACCCCTTGGTTGAGGGCATGCATTTTTTTCAAAAACTCAATCATCTCCGCCATATGCTGGGGTGTAAACTCAGCTTGGGAGCTCTTCTCATTGAACAAGGCCCTGTCATTCGTATAGAAAGCTTGGTGCCAGTCGTATCCTTCCACCCCAAAACGATCGAGTTCCCCATCTCCGTCCAGATCAGCGGTTATCTGGCTGCACAGTGTGTAAAACTGTTCCCATGTCCAGTTGTCCAGGTCGATGGAAAGCCCCAAGGAGTCGAGCAAATCGATGTTGTAGATGAGAAATGAGGGAACGATGCCGATGGGAAGTGCATATTGGGAACCCTGGTATTGTCCTGCTTCAAGTGCGTTGCTGAAAAAATCGTGCTCAGACAAATCACTTTTCTCTATGTACGCATCCAGCTTTTCAAGAAGTCCGATGGCAGCAAAGGTGGTGAAATCCTCTTCGATGATCAAAAAAAGATCAGGTTCCTTCCCTTTGAGCACCTGTTGGGCAAACCACTCAGAGTAATCCTTGTACATCATGCCGGTACGTAGTCTGATCCGGTAGCCCTTGTCCGCATACTTCTGCTCAAAGAGCTCCACCGCCTTGTCATAAATGGCATAGGCAAAGTTCTGGGGAACACCCCAGCTGTTTCCTGAGTACAAGGAGAGTTCAATGACCACAGTTTTCTGACGGTACACACCGATGCCAATGGCAAATACCACCACCAAGATGAGCAGAGGAACAAGAAAGAGAAGAAGCAATTGCTTGATTCGCACAGCCTCAGCCATCGAGACCCTCCAAATTCTTGAGCATCAGGCCTGATTGTATGGCAAGGATGGCAATCTGGGTCCGGTCTCGCAGATCAAGTTTCTTGAGGATGTTGCTGATGTAGTTTCTTACGGTACCTTCGCTGAAGTTCACCTCACTCATGATCTCCTTGTTTGAACACCCTTTTCCGATGAGCTGCATGATTCTCAGCTCTTGGGGAGTAAGGGCTTTGAAAGCTTCATCAGGCTCCTGCATAGAGCGAAACGGAGTCGTGGCAAGTCGACTGAAGAGACTGAATATCTTCTGTGCGGTATGCGGGTCAACGATGGTCCCCCCGCTGTGAACGGTTGCGATGCTTGAAAGCAAATCGTTTTTCGAGATTCCCTTGAGCAAGAAGCCATCGGCCCCGTACTTCACTGCCTCGTAAACGTACTGGTCATCATCAAAGGTGGTGAGGATGATGATTTTGATTGAGCTGTCCTTCTGCTTGATGAGCTTCACACATTCGAGTCCGTTGATCTCGGGCATACGGATGTCCATGAGTATCACATCAGGGCGGAGCATCAGTGCCATGTCGACCACCTCACGCCCATCCTTGGCTGAACCCACAAACTGGAAGCGCGGGTCGAGGCTGATGATGAGTTCCAAACTTTCGCGGATGAGCTCTTGGTCATCTGCAATCAAGACACTGATCATGACCGAAATCCCCCTTTTCGTAATGGAATGCTGGCCTTCGTCCTAAAGCCTTCCCCTTCGGCAGTTTCAAAACGTACGGAACCACCAAGCAAGCCGATCTGCTCCTCGATGTGGTCAAGACCGAAGTGTTTGCGAATGGTTCTGCAGCCTTGGCCGTTGTCGGCGATCATGACGTTGAGCAGATGGGATGCATAGGAGAACACCACCTCGATATCAGCCCCACCAGAGTGTCTGAGCGAGTTGGTGAGGCTCTCCTGCACGAGGCGATACACCGTCTGTTCCTCATCTTCGTCGAGTTCGGTTACGTTGCCATGGATGGAGAAGCTCACCAGCCTATCCCCCAGCCCATTTGCATCGTTGATGAGCTCCTGCACTGCACTGAGCAGCGAAGATTTTTCGATGGCATCACTTTTGAGCTCACGCACCGAACGGCGTATCTCGGTAAG